>NZ_JBSGZO010000001.1:0-81652 GCF_053611045.1 Streptomyces sp. NPDC054841
ATACGGACCGGCCCGAGGGGGGGGCTTCCACCATAACCCTTCGTAAGTGCCAACGCGCGCCACGCCATGCCACAACTACTCTCCGAATTCACCGGACTGCGGTGCGGAGGCGGAAACGCAGGCGAAACACGGGCTCTCAGCGGATTCGGTGCCGTACCCCACACGGGGGACCCGGGGCGCCGGGCGCGCGATTGACGCCCCGGCCGGCGGCATCCGGGCCTGGCCGGGGCGGCGTCCGCGTCAGGCCGCGGTGCCCTTCGGGTGCTCCGTGGCAGTGCCCTTCGGGTGCTCCGTGGCAGTGCCCTTCGGGTGCTCCGTGGCAGTGCCCTTCGGGTGCTCCTTGTTCGCCAGGATCTGGCTCATGAAGTCGTCACCCCACTGGCCCAGCGGCACCAGCGCCGCGTTCAGCGCCTCACCGAGCTCCGTCAGTGAGTACTCGACGCGGGGCGGCACCTCCCGGTACACCTCGCGGTGCACGATCCCGTCCGCCTCCAGCTCGCGCAGCTGCTGGATCAGCACCTTCTCGCTCACCCCGTGCATGTCCCGCTTCAGCTCCCCGAAACGCCGCGCCCTCGCGTCATGCAGGACCCAGAGGATCATCGGCTTCCACTTGCCGCCGACGACGTCCACGGCCGCGTCGAGCCCGCAGGTGTAGGAGAGCTTTCCCTTGGCCACCGTCAACTCCTGGATCTGGCCGGACACTTGTGTTCGCTTACCGATTCGACGGTACTGCATGGAAAATGCGGACAAGATCTGACCTGAATGACTCCTACGGTCGTTCCATGACGACGACGCGCAGCGTGACCTGGACCGAAGCCAACGCCCGCCGGATCGCACGACAGGGCCTCGCCGCCCCCGCGTCCGCGAAGGACGCCTCCCCCGCCACGGTCACCGGCGCCATGCTCGGCGCGCACGCACAGGTGCTCTCCGCCGCCGAGCTGTCCGTGGCGCTGCGGCTCGAGGGCGCCACCCGGGTGGACGTGCGCGAGGCACTGTGGACGGACGGCACGCTGGTGAAGACGTACGGGCCGCGCGGCACCGTGCATCTGCTGCCCACCGCGGACCTGCCGCTGTGGACGGGTGCGCTGTCGGCGATCCCTGCCGGGACGAATCCGATGCCGCCCGGCATCCGGATGACGCACGAGCAGACCGAGGAGGTGCTCGCGGCGATCGGGGCGGCGCTCGCGCACTCCGCGCTGACCGTCGACGAGCTGACCGACGCGATCGTGGAGCGCACGGGCACCTGGGCCGGCGACCGGGTCATGGAGGCCTTCCAGGACAAGTGGCCGCGCTGGCGCCAGGTGACGCACACCGCCGCGCACCGCGGGCTGCTGTGCTTCGGCCCCAACCGCGGCCGCAAGGTCACGTACACCAACCCGCACCGTGCCCTGCCCGGGTTCACCCCGCAGGCCGGCCCGGCCGCGCTCGCCGAGCTGGTACGCCGCTATCTGCACGCCTACGGTCCGGCCGTCCCGCAGCACTTCGCGAAGTGGCTCGCGGCACCCCGGGGCTGGGCGGACGGCCTCTTCGACTCGCTGGCGGCGGAGGGGGCGATCGAGGAGGTGCTGTTCGAGGGCGGGCCGGCCTGGGTGGCGGCCGGCGACACCGGCTTCCCGGACGGTCCTGTGCACGGGGTGCGGCTCCTCTCCTACTTCGACGCGTTCACGATCGCCTCGCAGCCGCGCGAGCTGCTCTTCCCGGGCCGCGCGTACGACCGCGCCCTCGCCGGCGGCCAGGCGGGCAACCGCCCGGTCCTGCTGGTCGACGGCACGGTCGCCGGCGTCTGGCACCAGCGCCGGTCGGGCCGCCGCATCGCGGTCACGGTCGAGCCGATCGGCTCCCAGGCCCTGACCCCCGCCCGCCGGCGCGCCGTGGAGGAGCAGGCCGAGCGGGTGGGAGAGGCGCTGGAGGGAAGCGCGGAGCTGACGGTGGGAGAGGTGACAGTGGGGTTCCACGCCTGAGCGGCGGCGAGGGTGCGGGCCCGCCGGGGCGGCGCGTCAGGCGGCGCGCCGCAACAGCGTGATGCCGTCCCGCTCCGCGACGACCTCGTAGCCGTACGAGCGCTTCGCGGCCTCCAGCTCGGACTGCTGCTGTTCCGCCGGGTAGGGCCAGTGGCCGGTCTTGTACGGCCAGGCCTCCGGCGGGTGGCTGTCGTGGATGATCCACTGGGTGGTGGGGCGGGGCAGCTTCGCCCAGTCGTACTTGTAGAGCCGGCCGCCCACCGGATAGGTCGGGAAGAGGACCACATGGCAGCGTGAAGTGAGCTGCGGGGCCAGCCGGTTGGACGCGGCGACCGTCGCGCCGTCCGGGATTCTCCGCAGCAGTGAGCGTGCGGCTTCGATGTGCGCCGTCGTACGCCAGGTCGCGCGCTGGGCGAGCTGCGCGAGCGGGAACGACGGCAGCAGGACGGCGGTCACGGCGAGGACGGTGACGAGCGAGGCCCGGACGTGCCGGGGGTCCGTCTGCCGGTAGCGGGTGAGCGCGTCGACGAGCCCGGCGAAGACGACCGGCATCAGCACGGCGCTGTAGTGGAAGGCCGTGCCCCAGTGGAAGACGTTCTCCGAGAGCATCCGCCAGGCGAGCGTCGGTACGGCGATGAGCGACAGCGGGGAGCGCAACGCCAGCAGCGCGCTCGGCGCGAAGACGAGGACGAGCGTCATGGCCTTGATGTCGGGCCTGAGCGCGTCGAGCGGGGCGAAGGCGAGCGTGGCGAGCAGCGAGCCATGCCCCTCGACGAGGGCGCCGTGCGCGTATCCGCCGCCCGGGTTGAAGGCGGGCAGCAGCAGTTTGATCTCGATCGCGCTGCCGGCCAGCCCGGCCGCGACGGTCATGAGTCCGAGCCGCCGCGGCCCCTTCCACGCCACGTACGCGCCTAGCGCGGCCAGCGTCAGGCCCAGGTCCTCCTTGATCAGCAGCAGTGGCGCGGCCCAGGCGACGGCGTGTCCCCAGCGCCGTCGCGAGAGAGCTTCGAGGGCGCAGGCGAGCAGCGGCACGGCGAGGGCGACCTCGTGGAAGTCGAAGGCCGCGGCCGAGGTGACGCCCCAGCTCAGTCCGTATCCGCAGGCGATGACGTGCGCGGCTCGGCGGCCGAGCGCCCGGGCGGCCCAGCCGGCCAGCGGTACGACGGCGACGGCGAGGAGCGCGGACTGGGCGAGGAGCAGGGCGAGCGGGGACGGCCAGAGCCGGTAGAGGGGGGCGAGGACGGCGATGAGGGGGTGGAAGTGGTCCCCGAGGAGGATGAAGCCCTCCCCGCGCAACGGGACGACGGGCGGCCTGAGTTGCGCGTAGGCGCGTACGGCCTGCTCGAAGATGCCCAGGTCGTAGCCGGCGGTGCGGAGGAGCTGGTGGCGGCGTACGGCGACGGTGGCGTAGAGGAGGAACAGCCCCGCCGCCCATCCCCAGGAGAGGAGGGCGGCGGAGCGGTCAGCAGGGGCCGGAATCGTCTTCGTCTCCGTACGCGGTACCGCCACACTGCCAATAAATGTCCGCATACGTCCGCATGTTAGAGGGCGTGACCGGTGGTGCTGTCCACATGACCGGGGATCTCCCCCTCGTGGCGGTCACCTGTCGACTTCGTCCCGGTCGGCTCGAACATCAGGATCGAGCCGCCCGGCGACGACGGCTTGTGCTCGGTGCCCTTCGGTACGACGAAGGTGTCACCCTTGTGGAGCTCGACCGTCGTCTCCGTACCGTCGGCGTCGCGCAGCGCGATGTCGAAACGGCCGTCGAGGACGAGGAAGAACTCGTCGGTGTCCTCGTGGACGTGCCATACGTGCTCCCCCGCGGTGTGGGCGACGCGTACGTCGTAATCGTTCATCCGGGCCACGATCCGCGGACTGTAGACGTCGTCGAAGGAGGCCAGCGCTTCGGTGAGATTGACGGGCTCGGTGTCCATGGCCCGAGTGTGCGCGCGGCGCGGGTGAGGTGTCTTGTACGCGCGTGCGGGCGGGTGGGTACGCGCGTGCATCCGTACGCCGGACGGGCTACGTCGCGAGCGCTCCCAGCAGCAGCCCGAGCAGCGCCCCCGAGATCATGAACGGGCCGAACGGAATCGCCGACTTGCGCCCGGCCCTGCGCAGGACGACCAGCCCGAGCCCGTAGACCGACCCCAGCACGAACCCGGCGAAGGCTCCGACGAACAGCACCAGCCAGCCGTACCAGCCGAGCACCACACCGAGTGAGAGAGCGAGTTTCACATCGCCGAAGCCCATGCCGTTCGGGTTGATCAGGAAGAGTACGAAGTACGCGGCCCCGAGGGCGAGCCCGCCGAGCAGCGCCGTCGGCCAGGACCCGGCGGCGCCGGGTACCACCGCGGCACCCCCGAGCAGGACCGCGGCCGCACCGGCGAGCGGCAGCGTCAACTGGTCGGGCAGGCGGTGGACATTGCGGTCGACGAGCGCGAGCAGCACGGCGACGGGTGCGAGCAGCACCCATACGGCGAGCTCGGGCCGCGGTCCGGCCGCCGCCGCGAGCGCGGCGCAGACGAGCGCGGTGACGGCGGGGACGAGGAACGAGGGCCGGTACGGGACGGGCTCGCCGGGGCCGTCCCCCTCCGGGGCACCGGCCACCGGATCCCCGGCGGGCACGGGCGCGGGCGCGGCGACCGGGACCGACAGCGCACAGCTCGCGCACCGTGCGACACCCAGCCAGCCGTGCGCCGGCCCGTTGATCGGATGCCCGGCCGGACACGCGTCCCGCCACCCCTCCTCCGGCTCCACGGACAACCGGTAGGCGGCGCGCGGCACGAGCATTCCGGCGGCGGCCCCCCATACGGCGGCGACAGCGATCAGCGCGACGTACCCATAGTCCACGGCCCGACCCTAGGGCCGTCCGGCCTTCCGGTCATGGGTCCGGGGGCCTACTCTCCTTGCTCCAGGGCCCATAGAGTCGCGACTCCGGCGCGTGGCCGTTCCCCTGCCGGTACGGTCTTGGCCCATGGGCAGATGGCACGACGGCAAGGGCGCGTTGACGATCCCGGGCCGCGACAATCCGGTGGACCTGCTGATAGCCGCCTCGTACCGGGCACGGACCCGCGGCCTGCTGGGCCGTGACGGCATCGACGGCGCGATCATGCTGACCCCCTGCAACAGCGTCCACACCTTCAGGATGCGCTTCACCATCGATGTGGCCTACCTGGACAAGGAGTTGCGCGTCCTCGACGTGCGGACGATGAAGCCGGGGCGGCTGGGCATGCTGCGCCTGCGCTCCCGCCACGTGCTGGAGTCGGAGGCGGGGGCGATGGCGGAGTGGGGCCTGCGGCCGGGCGTGCGGCTGTCGATCGAGACCGGGACCGGGACCGCCGGCTGAGCGGGCCTGATCCCCGAGATGCCCCCTACGGCAGCTTCGCGACCTGCTTGCCGATCAGGACGGCGGGGACCTCGGGTGTCTTCGCGTCGATGAAGTTGGGGGCGTAGAAGGTGGCGACCGTGGCGCCCCTGCGTACGACGTGGAAGACGAGCGGCACCTTGGCCCCGTCCACGGAGCCCGTCACCTGATACGCGAGGGCGTCGTCGCCCGCCTGCGGCGTCGGCAGCTTCTTCACCTCGGTGTAGGTCGAAGCGCCCTCGCCGCCTCGGGTGGTGAAGCCGCCCGCGCAGGCCGCCACGGCGGTGCGTACGGACTTGAGCAGACCGTCCGCGTCGCTCTTCGTGTGGGAGGTGAGGATCTCGGTGAGGACGGTCTGGGTCTCCTTGCCCTCCTCCGTGCTGTCCACGATCGTGCGGTACACGGTGGCGGTGGCGGCCGGCTCGGGTGCCCCGTTGATGATCGCGGCCAGCGGCCGGCACTCCGGCTTCTCCGCCTGCTCGGTGCCGGGAGCCTCACCGCCCTGCATCGGGGTGACCACGTAGTTCGGTACGTCACCGGTCGCCAGCACGGCCTTCGTCAGCTCGGCCTTGGTGAGCGTCTTGCCGCTGCTGGGCGTCGTGGGGGCCGGCGGGGCGGCGGGTTCCGTGGGTTCTGTGGGCGCGGCTTTGGTGGGCGCTTCCGAGCGGGCGGGCTTCTTCGCGTCGCCGTCGTCGTCGCCTTCGCATGCCGTGGCGAGCCCCATCGTCAGGGCGGCGGCTGTCACGGCCATCGCGATGCGCCGTGCCGTACCCGCGGTGCGCGTGGTCATCCCGCCCCCACCTCGATCGTGTCGTTCCCGGCACGCTAACAACGGCGTTCCACAGGGCGCATGGGCCCACGGGCCCATTCCGCGCGGGCCAGGGGTGTCCGGCTACGGCGGACCCGAGCCGAGCAGCGTGAACGCCCCGTAGAGCCCCGAGGCGACGGCGAGCAGCCCGACGGCGAGCACCGCCCACCGCTCCCGCCACCGCGCCAGCGCCACCGCCGCGGGCAGCAGCAGCGGAAAGGCCGGCATGATCAGGCGCGGGCGGGAACCGAAGTACGCGGCACCGATCAGCGAGATGACGACGATCGCGATCGTGTAGACCAGCACGGGCAACGGCTGGCGCTGCTCGACGCACAGCCACACCACCCAGAAGAGCAGCCCGAGCGCGGCGATCAGTCCGATTCCGGCGAGCGGGTTCGGCCCGGTCAGCTGCGCGCCGACGAAGCGGGCGAGCGCGATCCCGCCGTCGATGTTGTTGCCCCAGGCCGCCTGGACCTCGAAGTACGCGGTGGGGCTTCCTTCCCGTACGGCGACGAAGCACACGTACCCGAACCAGCCGAGCGGCGCGAGCAGCACGCCCACGACCATCCGCCACCGCAGCGCTTCCCGGCCGTTCCTGAAGACGCTCACCACCGCGGTGATCCCCAGGGCCGCGACCAGCGCCGCCGCCGAGGGCCTGGTGAGCCCGGCGGCCGCGCACAGCGCTCCGGCGACGATCCAGCGGTCGGTCAGCACGGCGTACAGCGACCACGCGGCGAGCGCGGTGAACAGGGTCTCCGTGTACGCCATCGACTGTACGAACGCGGTCGGGTACACGCCCCACAACACCGCCAGCAGCACCCCGGCCCGCCGCCCGGCGATCCGTGTCCCGACGGCGTAGATCCCCCACGCGGCGGCGAACGCCGCCACCCATCCGATCACCAGCCCCGCCGTCGCCGCAGCGACGGGCAGGACCTCCGAGACGCCCCGTTCCAGCGCGGGCAGCAGCGGGAAGAACGCGAGATCGGAGTGGACGCTCCCGTCGGGGAGGGTCACCTCGTACCCGTATCCGTTCTCCGCGATCCGGACGTACCAGACCGAGTCCCAGCGCCGGTCGAGCCGGTGCAGCGCGTCCTTCCCCTGTACGGCCGCGAGGACCGCGAGGACGGCCATCCCTACCAGCCGTACGGCCGCGTACCCGAGCAGGGCGGGGGTGGCGGCCGGAAGTGGGTGCCGGTGGGGGGTGGGGGGCTGGGACATGCGGTCGATTATGGCCGCTCGCCGCCGAGGCGCCCGGATTGATGGCCCCCCGGGCCTGACGGAAGCGGCAGCGGCCGGGCGACCGCGCGCCGGGGAGCGCGACGCACGCGCCCACCGGCAGATGCCGTGCTCAGTCCCAGGGCACCCGGACCGGCCGGCGATGCCACCACCAGCCGCGGTCCTTCACCGCCGCCCCCGACTTGGTCAGGCGGCCCAGCAACTCCCCGCCGTCCTCCACCGTGTGGGCGCGGAACACGTCGTCGAGTTCGCCGGCGGCGCGGGCGAACGGTTCCCGCAGGGCCGGCGGCGCCGCCGCCAGCCGCTCGGCCAGGTCGTCGCGGGTCCGCAGATCCTCCAGGTACAGCCCCTCGGGGTAGCGGCCCGACGGCCCCCAGTCGGCCTCCACCCGCCGCACCAGTTTCTCCCAGAGCATCAGCACCTCGCGGGCCCGATTGGCCTGGCTCTGCGCGGGCGCGATGCCGTCCGGATCCGTGGCCGCCACAAAGGCCTCGGTGGCGGGGACGGCGATCTTCTCGGTGTAGAAGACCTCGGGGAACAGCTCCACCCGGGCGCCCGGGAGCTGCGGGACGGGTGCCTGGACGGCGTCGACGGTGCAGCCCGGTTCGTCGTCGTCCGACTCGTACACGCGCGCGCGGGTCACCACCCCCTCGGGGGTGGCGGCCCAGTACGCCGAGGGGTTCTGCAGGTCCAGCGCCGGGTACAGCACGGTCGTCCCGGTGGCAGCCGCGAGCCGCAGCGCCGTCGTCGCCTCGTCCGGCGGCTCCGGCACGGCGTCCGAGACCCAGACGTCCCAGGCCAGCGCCAGATCACCGGGCATCACTTCGTACCCGCAGAGCACCGGTGCCTCCCAGTCACGGCCGTCCTGGTCGCCGTCCTGGTCGGCGACGTCGACCGCCGGCACCGGCACCCCCATGACCCGGGCCAGCGCCGCCGCCATCGTGTCCGGTGCGGGCCGGTGCACGGTCAGGAAGTTGTACATCACTTGTAGGTCCCGTCGAACACCTGCTTTGCCTTCTCGATGGCCCCGGGATTGTCCTTGAACTTGGGATCGAACTGGAAGGCCTTGACCTTGGACACATCGCCTCCCGCCTTGGCGATCTCCTTGAGCGCCGCGTACTCGACCCGGTTCATCTCCACCAGCCCGTTGCCGTTGACCGGGAAGGTCCGGCCATTCTCCTCCACCCGGTAGCGACGGCCGTTGATCTCGTAGGTGTTGTTGTCGTCGAGGAGCTTCGCCCTGCCCTCGGCGATCCCCTTGATGTCGTCCTCGACGGCCTTCTCGTTGCCCTTGAGGATGATCGTGTTCTTGTCGTCCACCCTGCCGTGCTTCGCTCCGGCGACCGTGTGACGGTCGTGCGGCGGCTTGAGCTTCTTGCCGGCCGCGGGTCCCTTGACGCCGGGCTGGGTCTCCCACTCCTTGCAGGGGTTGTTGTTGTGCACCAGGGCGTGCGCGGTGCCGATCCCCACGTAGTACGAGTGGAGGCCGTCGACCGCCAGGTCGTACGTGGTCTGCCGCTCGGTGTACCGGGCGACGGACGTGACCCGGAGCGGGGTGCCGCCGGGCAGCCGCAGGGTGTCACCGGCCGCGATGTCGCCCGCCTCCGCCCAGCGTTGCCCGCCGGTGAGCCAGAACGGGTGCGTGTCGGTGGCGGTGACCGGCCCCGCGGGCGTGGTCAGCCGGGTGAAGTCCTTGTCGTCGTGGGTGACGAACGTACGGACCACCGGCCGGACCGTGGTGAGCCCGCTCGCCGGGTCGGTGGCGACGACCTGGTCCCCGATGCGCACCGACTCGATCGGGATGCTCAGCCCACCGGCGAGCAGCACGCGCGTCCCGGGCGGGAAGCTGTGGCTGACCGGACATGTCGTCGGTTTGTCGTCGGGTTTCTTCTCGTCGGGTTTCTTCTGTTTGTCCGGGTCGTACTTCTTCTTGGCGTCTTCGAGCGCCTTCTCCGCGTCCTTGACCCGTTTGCGGTTCTTCAACAGCCCCTTCAGGCCGTCGTACAGATCCCCGCCGTGCTTCTTGAGCTTCTTGATGAGCTCATAGGCCTTCTTCCACTTCCACGGCGCCCCGTACTTCGCGGCGAGCTTGCCCACCGCACCACCGATGAGGCTGAGCAGCACATTGATGAGCGTCTCGGTACAGGCGCCCATGTCGCCCTCGGTGATGCACTTCAGCGCATCGGTGATACCGAGTTCCTCGGCGAGGATCTTCCCGAGCTCCTTGGCGGCTTCCTTCGCCTTGTCCGAGTCGGACTTCTCCGCCGCCTGGGCGTCCTGAAGCTCCTTCAGCGCCTTCTCGTAGTCGAGCTGCTCCTGGGACTTGGGAGCGTCGCCGTTGTCGTCGGAGGCGGGCTGGTTCGTGTCGGCACCGCCGCCGTCCGCCTGGGTGTCACCGCCGTCCCCGCCGCACTCGCCGCCACCGATGCAGGCCACCTGGGCGCTGATCTTCTGCGTCAGCTCCGCACCGATGCCGGTCGCCACGAGCGCACCGACGATCGCCACGACGACCAGGGCCAGGCCCAGGTACTCCACCGCACCCTGGCCCCGATCGCGGTGCCGCCGAAGGCCGAGGAGTCTGGCCTCCGTGCGTGGCACCGCCACTCGTACCCGCCGGCGAACGCGCCGCACAACCCCCGTTGGTGACATACAGGCGAAGCTAACGGGCCGCAGCAGCAACCGTCATGGGCCCGAGGACCCACCTCAGGTCCCAGATTCCCGGGTGTGCCGGGGCCGTTGGCGGGGTGTGCGGGCTTGGGCCTGAGATTGGGGCCGAGGGCCCACGTCACCGGCGGCCTGCGCTCGTACGCTCACGCCGCGCCCGGAGTTCCGACGACAGCGGCAACGGGCGGCGAGCAGCACGGGCTTCGGAGACGAGAGAGGTACGGCCGTGAGCGGTGGCGGGGCATGGCGCGGTGTGAGCGGCGGCGGAAGGCAGACACCACCGGGGCGGCACGGCCCCGACGACTCCGGGCCCTTCTTCGCGCTGATACGCAGCTGGGCGGCCGGTGTTCTCGTCTACTTCGCCTGCGGTCTGCTCTTCGCCAAGCTCCTCCTGGAGCCCCTCGCCAGCTCCGAACGGTTCGAGGTCTTCGGCTGGCGCCTCGCCCTGCTGCATGTGCCCAGTGTCCTCACCACCCTGCTCACGGTGCTCGCCGCCGCCCGTGTGCTGCCCGAACCACAGCGCGAGTCCCGGCCCGTGCAACTGCTCGCCACCCTCACCGTGCCGCTGGCCGGCCTCGCCTACGGCTATGCCGTGTCCTGGGACGTCCTGGCGGCCGAAGGCGTCTTCATGCCCGTCGTCGCTCTTGTCACCGGCGCCGCCATGGGCCTGGCGGTGGACCGTCTGATCGAGGGGCGCGGCACGGGCGACGGTGCGACGGCCTATCCGTACACCTGGCGGGACACCGGGGCCACCGCGCTCGAATACCTCGGTGTGATGGTCGTGGTGGTCGCCGTCGTCCTCGCGGTCTCGGCGGCGGGCGTCGGCGGCAGGATCGGAGACCGTATCCGGTGCGCCGTCACCTCGCTCACGGGTGGTGGCGGCAACTGCGCCGCCGGCCCGGAGAACACCGCGAAGCCCAAGACCGACGCGGACTACGAACCCAAGCTGTGCCAGGTCTCCAGCGTCTCGGACACCGCGGGCGGCAAGGTGAAGATCGGCTGGTTCGAGTGGGGCGAGGAGTACGGATTCCAGCAGAAGGTCGCCCAGGCCAACACGGACGTGAACGGCGACGGAAAGGTCGACGGCAACGACAAGCTCGTCTACATGACGTTCACCGACGCCGCGTCCGCCGGTGTCAACGCCAGCACCCCCGGCGTGAAGCTCGGCAAGCTCGGCAAGGCCGATGTGGACCTCGGTGCCGGCATCAAGGTCACCAACGGCGACACCTGGGTCTTCAAGAGCGAGGAGGACGCCAAGAAGATGCGTGACGACATCGAGGAAATGAAGATGTGGGAGACCTCGATGACGCACAGCGGCGCCTACGGCGGCGGCAACTGGTACGCGGCCAAGAAGTGGGGCGACAAGAAGGAAGCCATCGAGAAGCAGATCGGCGACAAGAAGATCTCGTACTCGACGATCGGTCTCTACGCCCAGGCGGACGGCGGGCTCGGCATCAAGGCGGGCGACGACACCAAGCTCGGCGCCAAGCTGGGCGGCAAGGCCAAGTTCTCCCCCGACGTCACGATCACGAAGGACGACGTCAACGGCAACGAGTCGTACACGTACACCGCCAAGCTGGAGATCGAGGGCAAGGTCAGCGGTGAGGCGGGCCCGCTCGGCGGCACGGCCGGTGCGAAGGACTCGTACACCGGCGCGATCACGGTCACGCGCGACCAGAAGACCGGCAAGCTGGTCCGTATCGACATGACGAAGACGTTCGAGGGCACGTCGACGTCGGACAAGGGCGAGGCCGGTCACGACAACGGCAAGAAGAAGGACGAGAAGCGCGGCGGCAAGGGCGGTGTCACCGACTCCTCGGGTCCCACGGGCATCGAGGTGCAGACGAACTCGATCGTCTTCGGCAAGGAGACCGACTCGGCGACCGAGGGCCAGCGGGCCATCGCGGAGACGTGGCTCGACGGCTCCGGGAACAACACGGCCCCGTTCGAGTACATGTTCGGCGACAACTCGCTTCAGCAGAAGCCCGCGGGGAACGACCCCTTCGAGCAGATGATGTTCCAGGACGGCCTGTCGAGCACCATGAACTACCACGGGGAGACGGACGCCCAGGAGTTCGGCTTCGAGGTGTCGCTGGGTATGAGTCTCGGGTTCTCGATCTCGGACGAGCACAAGAAGGAGACACTGACGGACGCGAAGTTCCTCGGCGCCCCGCAGGGCGACAAGCGCTCCTCCCTGCCCTACAGCTACTGCGCGAAGTAAGGACGAAGGACGATGAAGCACTTCCGCACCGGTGCCCGCTCCCGTGCCCGCTCCGGTTCCCGCTCCGGGTCTCGCTTCCGTGCGCTCGGCGGGGCAACGGCCGCCGCGCTGTCCCTGAGTCTGCTGGCCGGCTGCGGCGGAGGCGACGCCGACGCCGCGGCCCTGCCGGACGGCTGGGGCACCCTCGACACGAAGAGCCTGTCCGTCGGCTACCCGCAGGACAAGGGCTACAAGGAGCAGCCCGCCTCCGAGCGCAGCAAGCACAACGCCGCCGTCGCCCTGAAGGAGGAGGGCGGCCTGCGCACCGGCATGGTGTCCGTCCAGCTGAACTTCGCGACCGGCGTGGACGACGCCGCGGAGGCCGCCACGGCGGCGGGCGCGGTCATCGGCATCGGGGCGACCCGGCAGGACACGTCCGATGTGCGGCTTCAGGGCGAGGAGCCCGCGCGGGAGGCACGGCGCATCAACTACGAGTTCACCTCGAACGGCGAGGAGCGGACCCCGGCGCAGGGCACCCGCATGACGGGTGTGATGGTGGCCGGAGTCGACTCGAAGGGCGTCCCCTTCCTCGTCCGTATCAACGCGGTGAAGGACTCACTGAGCGAGGACGAGCTCGATTCGTTCGTGGAGTCGATCACCGTCAAGTAGCGAAGCCGTCCACGTCGCACCGAACGTCGAACCGACCCGACCCGAACCGACCCGAACCGAACCGAAGCCGACGACATCGAGAGGCACGTGCCATGCAGATCCTCCCCGGCGGCGGGGCCACGTTCCTGCTGCTGCTCGGCCTCTTCTTCGGCGCGTTCGCCGTGCGGTCCGCGCTGCGGCTGCGCCGGGTGATGTGGCTGGTGCGGCACGGCGAGCGCGTCGAGGGCCGGTGCGCGGAGCGCCGTACCGTCGACCGGGGACCGGGGATGGAGCACCGCTACGCCACGGAGTACGTCTTCGCCTTCCGCACCCGAGACGGCCGCGACATCGAGTTCACCGACCACGCCCCGGGCCCGTTCGGCTTCGAGGTCGGTGCCCCGATCCGCGTCTCCTACGACCCGGCCGCCCCGGAGAAGCGGGCGACGGTGGCGGGGCCGGGCTCCTGGGGGCCGGTGCTGATGCCGGTCGCGTTCGCCGGGGGCCTCGGGGTGTTCGCGGCGGGGCTGCTGTACGGATTCGCGGCGCTGCGGGGGTGGGTCTGAGCAGGCGTACTCAACCCCGCGGCGCCGCGCTCGCCGGTTCAGCAGCCGTCCGGTCAGTCGTTGTCCGGTCGGCTGTTGTCCGGTCAGTCGCTGTCCGGATCGGGTACGGGGTCGGTACTGACGGCGCCGAGCATGATGTGCGGGGCGTCCTCGTCGCACTGGCTGACGCTGATCGCCACCCAGCGCTGCCCCCGGGGCGTGTCCACAGGCCCCCACACGTACAGATCGCCGTAGAGGTCGAACGCACAGATCTCGGCGATCAGCGGAGGAACCTCCTCCTCGGGCACCTCGTCCATGAGGTACGCCCGCATGCTCACCTCGCGGTGCGGACCCCATCGCTTCCCCAGCTCGACCGCCAGGGACACGAGATACTCCTCGGACTCCTCCTGCGCGGCGTCCCACTCGGGTCCGGGCACCCCGAAGTAGCCACGGCTCTCCCACAGCGGAACGAGCCGGAAGCCGGCACCGGAGCTGCCGGTCCACCCCTCGTCGTCGCCGCCCGGCTCCCACTCCGTCGGTCCGTCCTCGGGAATGGGCCCGGCGAGCAGCGCGTCGATGGCGGCGACGGCCGCCGCCAAGCTGAACGGACTGCCCGTCGGCCTCGCCGCATCGCCCGCCATCACCGCTCCGCGGGTCCCATCCCTGGCAGAGCACCGTCGTCGAGCAGTTCCTGAAGGTGCTCGCTCATCCAGGACTGCCGGTATGTGCCGTCCGTCAGCCCGACCTCCCGGGCCTCGTCCTTCCCGATCAGCCGCAGCTCCCCGGCCTCCGCCGACTCCGCGGCGCCGAACTCGCCGAGGTCGCCGGGCCAGTCGAACTCCGTGCCGTGATAGATCTCGGGATCGCCGGGAAACAGACCGAGCAGCGACTCCTCGCGACCGACGGTCTTCCAGACGCCCGCCACGACCTGCTCGTCGTCCGTGTGGAAGACAGGGCGCGACACGACGTCCGGGCGCTCCTCCACCACCTTCGGCACGGCCCGGGTGCCGCGCAGCAGACCCAGCGCCGTACCGAAGCGGTTGCGGTCGATGACCAGGGCGAGGTGCCAGCCGCCCTCCTTCGCCGGAATGGCCAGCAGATCGCCGCGCTTCGGCTTCTGGGGCTTCCGCTTGGGCACATCGGCCGTCAGGCTCAGCACCGCCCCTGCCTCCACGTCGTCGAGTTCGACCGCCGACTCCCTGAGAACGGCTGTGATCTCCGCCGCGAGCCCGGCCGGCGTCACCGGCGCGCCGTCCCGAGCCGCCGCGCCCTCCGCCAGCTCGGTCAGGAGGTCCGACGCCGCGACGAACACCGCGTCGTTCAGCTCGCCGGTGCGGGAGGGCCGCCCGCTCTGGTAGCGCCGGTTGCCCTTCAGCTTCGCCTTGAGCGTCAGTGGCACCGGGAGAGGTTGTGCCAGTGCCTCGCTCTCGGCGGGGGCGCCCCAGCCGAGGATCTCCAGCAGTTCACCGAGGGTCGGGGGCCCGCCCACCTCCTCGGCGAAGTCGGCCACGATCCCGGTCAGCTGTGAGGCCGTCGACACGTCGCTCACGGGCAACCCCCAAGTTTCTTCTGCTTCTCGTAGTCCGCGTACTCGGCACGCTTCTTGGGGTCCATCGGCTCCTGGCGGTTGCCCCGGTAGTCGGTGCCCTTCTTGCCGATGACGGTCTTGTACTTGTCGGCGTTGGCCTGCTCGAGGATGCGCGCCTCTCCGTAGGTGCGCTTGCCGGGAGTGACGATCATCTTGTCGCCGTTCTTGGGGTTGAACCGGTTGTTGTTATTGCCGTGCCGCCGTTCGACGTCGGCCTTCGTCTGCTTGCCGCCGAACATACCGGAGTAGTAGACCTTGCCGTTCTTGTCGACCAGGACGTAATTGCTGTAGCCCGGCCGGTCCATGTACTTGTACCGGCTCTGGTCGATGTTGTGGACCAGGACCGGGGAGTCGCCGGCGAACACGTAGTAGGTGTGGATCCCGGCGACCGTGAGGTCATGGGTGGTCCGGCGCTGGGTGAACTTCCGGGCCGCGAGCACCGTGACTGCCGCGCCGTCGGCGTCCCGCAGTTCGTCACCCGCCCTGATCTCCCCCGCGTCGACCCAGCGTTCCTGGCCCTGCACCCAGAAGGGGTGCGTGTCGGTCGCGGTGAGCAACGCGGTACCGGATCCGGTCCGCACGGTCAGCCGGGTGAAGTGCTTGTCGTCGTACGTGGTGATGGTGTCGGTGACCCGCCGGGTCGCGGTGACCCCGCTGTACGGATCCGTGGCCCTGACCCGGTCCCCGGTCCGTACGGTCTCGATGGGGATGCTCCGCCCGTCGGCGAGCAGCACCGGTGTGCCGGGCAGGAAGCTGTGCTTGACGGCGCATGCCGTGGGTTTGTCGTCGGGCTTCTTCTGCTTCTTCGCGTCGAGTTTCTTCTTCGTGTCGGCGAGTTTGTCCTCGGCCTGCTTGACCTTCTTGCGGTTCTTGATGAGGCTCTTCAGGCCGTCGTACAGATCCCCGCCGTGCTTCTTGAGCTTCTTGATGAGCTCGTAGGCCTTCTTCCACTTCCACGGCGCCCCGTACTTCGCGGCGAGCTTCCCGACCGCACCACCGATGAGGCTGAGCAGCACATTGATGAGCGTCTCGGTACAGGCGCCCATGTCGCCCTCGGTGATGCACTTCAGCGCATCGGTGATACCGAGTTCCTCGGCGAGGATCTTCCCGAGCTCCTTGGCGGCTTCCTTCGCCTTGTCCGAGTCGGACTTCTCCGCCGCCTGGGCGTCCTGAAGCTCCTTCAGCGCCTTCTCGTAGTCGATCTGCTCCTGGGACTTGGGAGCGTTCGGGTCGTCCGGCAGGGGCTGCTCGTCCTCGACGTGGACGTCCTCGTCGTTCGCGCCGCCCTCGTCATTGATGGGGTTGGTGTCGCCACCGGTGTTCCCGCCGGTGTTCCCGCCATCCGTGCCGCCGCCGGTGTCCTCACCGGGAGAGTCGTCACCGTCCTGCGCCTGGGTGTCACCGCCACCGCCGTCACCACAGTCGCCGCCCCCGCCGATCCGGCAGACCTGGGCGCTGATCTTCTCGGTCAGCTCCTGCCCGATGCCGGTCGCCACCAGGGCGCCCACGATGGCCACCACGACCATGACCAGGCCGAGATACTCCAGCGCCGTCTGCCCCGACTGTGCCTTGCGCAGCCCGAACAACCGGGCCTCGGTGCGCGGCAGTCGCGAGGTCGTACGTAAGAGGCGTCGACGGATTCGTGACATGAGCGTGACGATAACCGGCCACCGCTACGGGCGTCTTGGGCCCACGAGCCCAATTCTGGAACTACATGAGGATTTTGGGCCCGTCGGCCAGGCACACGATGGCCGGGCCACAGGGGTCGTGACCCCCACCGAATGGAGACCGCTTCCCGTTCGACAAGTGATCGTTTCCCGAAAACCGAGTCGCTGTACGCACGGGGCACACACGAGACTGGCCTGATGGACCGCCCGACGAACGTCGCAAGCGTTCAGGCTGCTGATTTCCCGTCCGATCTGACCCATCGGACGGGTCTTCTTGAGCTCATGAACGGTCGGTTGGCGGACTGTTCACGTGAGCCGTTGACCGGCCGGGACGAACCGCGCCATTGGTTGCTTCTCTGCCGTCGGCAACCTCGACCGCCAAGCCCCTGCACCCAACTCATTCCGAAATGATCAGTTAGCCAAATGAGTTGGCTTCTCACTCACAGGATGAGTCTCCGTAGCGGGTGGCAATCACGGCGGCGCGGTTGCGCAGGGAGGTGCGCAACGACTGCGGGGCCAGGGCTTCCGCGTCCGTGCTGAGCTGCCACAGCGCCCATTCGGCGTGCCGGGAATCCTGGAAGGTCACCTCCAGCCGCAGCCAGCCGTCTGCGTCGGGTTCTTCTGCGCGGACAGCCAGCGCGGTGTCCAGCAGGTCCTCCCGCCGCGCCGGGTTCACCCGTACCAGCACGGCGATGTGGTCGCCACCGGAGAGGAACTGCGCGGAGCGTTCCCGCCAGATCCGGTCCAGATCGACCCGGTTCGGTCGCTGTGCCGTTTCGGAGAGTTCCTCGGCGGCCAGCACCCGCGACAGCCGGTAGGTGCGGTCCGCGCCGGATCTCGTGGCCAGCAAGTAGCCCCGGTCGCGTACGGTGACCAGGCCGATCGGGTCCACCGTGCGCCACTGTGGTGTCCGGCCTGTGGCCGCGTAGTGGATGCGCAGCTTGTGTCCGGCGAGCACCGCGCGCCTGACCTCGATCATTGTGGTGTCGGGTACCTCCTCAGTGACCAGCCGGCGTGAGAGCAGGTCGGTCTCCGGGTCGACGAGAAACCGCTGGGCCGCGTCGCTCGCGGAGGCCCGGTGGCTTTCGGGCAGCGCGTCGACCACCTTCCGCATGGCCGAAGCGAGCGCCGAGCCGAGGCCGAGCACCTGCTCGCCGCGCCCCGATCCGGCGGTCAGCAAGGCGAGGGCCTCGTCGTGGTTCAGTCCGGTGAGCTCGGTCTGGAAACCGGGCAACAGCGCGAAACCGCCGTGCCTGCCGCGTTCGGCGTAGACCGGGACGCCGGCTGCGGACAGCGCCTCTATGTCGCGCAGCACGGTACGGGTGGATACCTCCAGCTCGCGGGCCAGCGTGTCCGCTGTCAGCCGACCGCGCCGGCGCAGCAGCAGCACCAGTGAGACCAACCGGTCGGCACGCATACGGGAACGTTAACGGAATACATGACTGAGGGTGTCGTGATTTGTTGGGAGGCTCATTGATGCGACGTCAAAGCCGGCTGCTACCGAGCCGATGGACGTACGTACTCCCGATGAATCGAATGGAGCTGATGTGGCAGTGGAACGAACGGCGGTCAACCCGGTGACATGGTCGGTGGAGAAGGGATTCAACCAGGGTGAGGTCGTCTCCGGGCACACACGGACCCTGTACATCTCGGGGCAGACCGCGATGAACGGCGACGGCAAGCCCCAGCATGACGGTGACATCGCGGCGCAGTTGACGCTGAGCATCGACAACCTGGAGGCCGTGCTCGGCGAAGCCGGCATGTCTCTCGCGAACCTCGTCCGGCTCAACGTCTACACGACCGACGTCGATCTGCTCTTCCAGCACTACGGCGTGCTGGCGGCGCGGTTGGGTGCCGCCGAGGTGGCGCCGACCTCCACGATGCTCGAGGTGACGCGACTGGCGATCCCCGGCCAGATGGTCGAGCTTGAGGGGACCGCCGTCGCGTGATGCGACCTCGCCGCCCCTGCTGCTCGTGCCGGTTGAACCGGCACGAGTAGCAGGCAGACCCCACACCCGGCCATGTCCGCTCGTGGCGGTCGTCAGTCCGCACCGCGCGGAAAGGAGACCTCCACACGCCGGTTCTTCTTGCGGCCCTCTTCATTGGAGTTGTCGGCGATCGGGAACTGCTCCCCGTAGCCCCGGACTTCGTAGGTGATGCCGGCGCTGCTGAGCGCCTTGGACAGGACGGAGTGCACGGCATCCGCGCGCTGCTTGGACAGCACATCGCCGTGCTCCGACGATCCCAGGTTGTCCGTGAAGCCGAAGACCCGGACCTTGTTGGCGTCCTGCTTCTTGATCTCGTCGGCGATCGCCTGGATACGGGCGTTGGCCGCGCTGCTCAGCGTGGCGCTGTCCTTGCCGAAGAGCACTTCGGCCTGGAGGGCGAACTTCACGTCGGAGTTGGTGTCCTCGCGACGCTCCTCGCCCCCTTCGGACTCGACGACGGACTTGATGTCCAGCACCTTGGCGGGGGCGAGGGTGGCTCCGTCGACCATCCTGAGGCCGGGGGAGTTGGCGTCGACCTCGACGGGGGGCTTTGCGGAGGCCTCGGTGCCGGGCGGAACGCTCGGCTTCTCGTCGGCATGGGCGTGGCCGGCCACGATGACGTTGGCGCCCGTGAGCGCGACAGCGGCTGCGACGGCGCTCAGCGCGACACGGGAAGGCATGCGCATTCGGTTGTGATTCATGGCCGCGTTCACCCGGAGATCTTGACCGCGACGGTGGGGAATGTCGGCAGCTGGAAGTCCACCTCAGAAGTCCCCTCGGGCGGTGCCGGGAACTGGAAGAAGACCGGAATCGACTTGCCGGGTTCGATCTTGTCGAGTCCGGAGGTGCAGAGGCAGCGGCCCTCGGTGTCGCGGAGGATGTAGTACCGCTTCTTGCCCGCCTTGTCGATCAGCGTCGCACCGGCAACGGAGATTCCGCCGCCCAGGACCTCCTGCTCCGTGCCACGCCACGGTGACATGTCGTAGAAGGCCGCGGAACCGTTGTTCTTCATCTGGCCATTGACCGTGACGAAGCCGCCGGACTCTCTCTTCACGGTGTTGATGATGAGGTCGATGTCCTTCGGTCCCTTGACCGTGGCCTGAGTGGTGCTGGTGTCCGGTACGACCTGCCCCGAATCGCTGGCCCCGGCACCTGGCTTCGCCGACGAGCTCTTCTCGGGCTTCTTCTCTGTGTCCCCGCCGCAGCCGGCCACAGTGAGGGCCAAGGTGGCAGTCACCACTACTGCAGCCGCCCCCCTACGGGCCTTCAGGATGTGCCGAATGCTCATGAGTGAAGTTCCTTTGCTCGTCGTTCGCTATTCAGTCGACCAAGTAGACGTCGAAGAGATCCTTGGCGGTGGGCAGATCAGCCGGGTTGTGATACGGATCGAAGATCCTGGCGTGCTTGCACTTGAGGATGGGCAACGACGCCGTCGGGTCGGGGTTGGGCAGGATGATGCACAAGGGCTTGACTGCGGCTGTCGCCGTGGCCGTCGCGAACTTGGTCTCCGTGCCCGGAACGACCGACTTCCCGATGGGCTGCTGCGCCGTGGCGTTCACCTTGTACGCCAAGTACGGAGTCCACTCCGGCCGGCAATTTCCGTGGAGACTGGCCTTGTTCCTGCCCGCGAACGACTCCGCCGCCGCGCACTCCCGGAAAACGTTCTGTCCGAGCAGACCGTTGAAGATGATCTGCCAGTTGGTCGGAACGAGAACGTTTTCCGTCCAGGCCAGCGCGAGATCCTCCCGCGCCTCCTGCGCCGCCGCGAGCGCCGCGGCGTCCGCCGCGCCCTGTACCCCGTTGCGTGAGGCCGATGCCTGTCCCACCGCAAAGAATGCGAACGCGAGGAAGAGCAGGCCCGCCACCATCACTACGTAGATGGGGAAGGCCTGCCCTTGATCCTTCGCTGCGCGGTTCGACAAGCGGCTCAGCCGGCCTTGATCTTGTCGATCTGCTCGTTGATCTTGGTGGTGATCTTGCCACCGATGCCGGTACCGACGATCGCACCGATGATCACGACGACCACCATGATGATGCCCAGGTACTCCAGCGCGGTCTGCCCCTTGGAGCGCTCGCGGTCGGTCATCCGGCTGATGACGGTGTTCTTCCAGCCGTTGACACGGATCTGGGTGTCGACGGCGGCCTTGAGCAGAGTGTCGTTCGACATGGTGTTCCCCTCCGGGTTCGGCCGACCGTTTGCCGGCCGACTCGTAAGTCTCTTTGGCGTCTTCCGCGTTACCGGCTTCCTCCTGGCCGGTGCCGCTTTCGACACGAGAAACGTACGCCGGAAGGGCGGACCCACAGCAGGGTCCCAGGGCCCATTCCCAGGCCCAAAGCGGGACTTGGGCCTCCCCCGTGCCGGGGTGGGTCCAGCGACCCGTCCCGGTCCTCCCCCGTTCAGCCACGGCCGGCCACCCCCCTGTCGGGGCCGGTGCCCGAGTGCGCCGTGCCCAGCCACACCGCGATGGCCTCGCTCCTGCTCACACTGTGAAGTTTCGCGAAGATGCGATTGATGTGGTTCTTGACGGTCTTCTCGCTGATGAAGCAGGTGGCGGCGATTTGCTGATTGCTCATACCGGACGCGATCAGGTCCATCACCTCCACCTCCCTTGAACTCAGTCCGAACTCTTCCTTGCTTCGCGACGGTTGGGGCTGAGGTGCCTGCGACCCCGGATCGAAGCCATACCGTCCAGAAGACTGTGCCACATTCGATTGCAGATGCGAAGTACCTTCGCTTGGATTCGATGAACTCGAGACAATCGGCGCGGACTGAGGCGGCATCTGAGGCGGCATCACGGCCGGGTGGGCGCCGGTGGGCGCAGCCGGCGGGCCCCCGGTGTGGCCGGGCGCCTGACCACCGGTCTCGTACGCCCTTCCGAGTCCGTCGGGCAGTTGCCGGGCGTCTCCGGGGCCGGGCGCGGGGCCGCCGCCCCTGAACTGCGCCAGCAGCGCGTTCGCCGCGGTCGCGGTGAAGTGGGCGCGGCCCTCCTTCACGTCTCTCACGGCGGCGACCAGCTGGTCCGCGCTGAACTCGCCGTGCACGAGATAGCCGCCGGCGCCCAGCCTCAGCGCTTCCTGCACGATGGCGTTCTCACGGCTGTACGTCAGCATCATCACCGGCGCCGCCTGGACCAGGTACGGCAGCGCCGAGAGGCCGTCGACACCCGGCATCCGGACGTCGAGCAGGATCACGTCCGGGCGGTGCTCGTGTGCCGCGTACAGGGCCTGCTGGCCGTCGGCGGCCTCGGCGACGACCTGGATGTCGTCCCGGCCGCCGAGCAGAACCGTCAGTCCGGCCCGGACCACGGGGTTGTCGTCCGCGACGACGACCCGCAGCGGGGCCTGCGGAGGGGGACTCTGGGGCTGTGCGGGGAAGGGTGGGGCCGACTGAGGGACGGGAACATGAGCGGGTGTGTGCTCCGAGTGGAGCGGAGCCGTATGGGACGACGTGTGCTGTGAGACATGCGGGGTGACGAACTGCTGCCCCGATGTACGGGAGATCTCGTCCGGCATCTTGCGGCCTCCTCTCAGGGGTTGGGGACGTTGTGGGGGGCGTGCGGGCTCATGGGCCGGCCGGGACCGTCGCGGTCGGATCGGCGGGCAGGATGGCGGCGACGGGCAGGTCCAGGCGCACCTCGGTGCCGGAGGTCGTACGCCCGCGGCCGATGCGGATGCGCGCGCCGATCCCGGCCGCGCGCTCGACCATGCCCACCAGGCCGAAGTGACCGGCTCTGCGCAGCTCGTCGAGCGTGGTGCCGGGCGGCAGACCGCTGCCGTTGTCGAGGACGCTGACGCGCAGCACTCCGTCGGCGATCCCGGTCTCGACGGTCACCTGGGTCGCGTTCGCGTGGCGGTGGCTGTTCTCCAGCGCCTCCGAGGCGACGGTGAGCATCTGGCGGGCGACGGCGTACGGGACGGGCGGCACGGGAGCGCTGCCGGTGCGCCGGAACTCCGTGGTGATCCCGGAGCGGCGTCCGAAGTCGGTGACACGGGCGGAGAGTTCCCCGGCGAGGTCAACGCCGGAGGCCTGCAGGTCGCCCTCGCGACGGAGGTCGCTGAGCAGCTCGCGGGACTCGGCGGCGGCGCGGCGTGCGGAGCGGGCGACCAGTTCGGCCTGGTGCTTGACGGTGAGAGGGTCCATCCGGTCGGCCGTCGAGGCGAGGCCGTCGGCGGCGAGGGCGAGGCCGTGCAGGGTCTTGGCCACCGAGTCGTGCATCTCGCGGGCCAGGCGCGCCCTTTCGCCGCCCACGGCTTCGGTCACGGCGAGCCGCGCGCGGGCCTCGGTGAGAGCCTGGCCGGCCGACCCGAAGCGCAGCAGGAGGTTGCGCAGGGTCACACCGATGGCACCGGTCACGACGCAGAGCCCCGGCAGCAGCAGGGAGGTGCGGATGGTGGCCTCGGCGTTGGAGTCGGCGCCGTAGACCGCGAACAGGACCAGCGCCTGGAGGCAGGCGAAGAAGGCCGCTCCACGCCAGCCGTAGGCGAGCCCGGCCAGCAGCGGCGTGCAGATCGTGACGTAGCCCAGGGTGCTCTCCGGGCCGGCGGTGATGAGCAGCAGGGCGCCGAAGAGGGCGTCCACGGCGAGCAGCCAGGGGTGGCGCAGCAGTAACGGCCCGAACCGCTCCCAGTCGCGGAAGAGTCCGTACGACACCATGAAGGTGACCAGCACGCCGGACGCGACGAGATAGGTGGGCACTCCCTCTCTCGCCGATCCGAGCGCGAGCGGGGTGGACAGCGCGATCATCGCCAGCCGGAAGCCGAAGACCTGACGGCACAGCGCCTGAAGGGCGTTGATCTGGATCGCGAGCGTCGGCGTGCGGTCCGGATTGTCCGCGGCACGGGCCAGGGAGGCCGTCCCGAGGCCTCCGACTATCCTCCCGATCTGCAGTTCCACTGCGGTTCCCCCTCCGCGTCCACGGTCAGCCTCCGACCGAGCTGAAGTCGGCGTTCGCGCCGTACACGAAGGCCGCGACGAGCAGGATCATGGTGGCCGGGACCATGATCGAAGTGATGGTGAGCGTGGCCTTCGGGACGGCCTTGGCGGCTCGCCGGCGTGCGTTCTGCGCGTCCGTGCGGCGCATGTCGTTCGCGATCTGGATGAGCGTGTCGACGATCGGCGCACCGAGCTCCTCACCCTGCTGGAGCGCGGTGACGAACTGCGCCACCTGCTCGGAGTCATTGCGCTTGCGCAGTTCGTCGAAGGCCTGGCGGCGGCTGACGCCCATGTCCATCTGCCGTAGCGTGATGCGGAGTTCGTCGGCCCAGGGTCCCTCGTACTTGTCGGCGACGCGCTCCAGCGCCTCACGGAAGCCGAGGCCGGCGCTGACGACGACGGCGAGGACGTCGAGGAAGTCCGGGAGGGTCCGTTCGATCTGGTCCTTGCGCTGCCGGATGGCGGCGAAGATGCCGATCTCCACCCAGAAGAGCCCGAACGCGATCATGAAAAGGGCGAGGAACGCCTGGCCGCGCAGGATCATGGCGAAGGCGCCGAAGAGGCCGAGGAAGCCGTAGACGGCCCTGCGTGCGGCATACCGGTCGATGGTGAGACCGCCGGGATTGCCCGCGAGGTCGATCTTGCGGCGGACCTTGTTGACCCGGGCGGGCCCCATCATCCGCAGGACGGAGGGTGCGTACCGCATTCCCAGGCGGTCGACGGCCGAGCCGACCGCGGTGGTCCGGCTCGCGCCGACCTCCAGCGCGACGGCGAGGTCGCCGGGGAGTTTGGCGTCTGCGCGGTACATGCGGATGCCGTGGAAGGCGCCCGCGACACAGAGCGCGATCACCAGGGCGAGGACGAGACCGGTCATTGTTGTGCCCTCTCCTCAGATGTCGATCTTGGACAGGCGGCGGATGACGAAGACCCCGACGCCGTACATCACCAGCGCGGCGACGACTGCGACCTGGCCGAGGAAGGACGTGGTCATCCGGTCGATCGCGCCCGGCATCACCTTGTCCAGGAGCAGCAGCGCGCCCAGTCCCATCACGGGCACCGCGTAGGCGGTCATGTTGACCTGCGACAGCTGGGTACGGACCTCACGCCTGGTCTCCTTGCGCTCCTCCAGGGTCTCGGTGAGGTTGCGCAGCGAGCCGACGACGGTGCCGCCGGCCCGGTTCGACAGGACCAGCGTGGTGACGAGTACGACGAGCTCCCGGGAGGGCAGCCGGTCGGCGAGCTCGCCGAGGGCGTCGTCGATGGAGTGGCCGACGGCAAGCTTGTCCGCGACCCGTCCGAGCTCCTCGCCCGCGGGTGCCTCCAACTCCTCCGCGGCCATCGACAGAGCCGTACGCAGGGCGAGTCCGGCCTGGGTGGCGTTGGCGAGGATCCGGGAGAGCTCGGGCAGCTGGTTGATGAACTTTTCTATGCGCTTGTTCCGCTGCCAGCTGAGGAACCCGAACGCGGCCCAGATGCCCAGCAGTCCGGCGATGGGCCCGAAGAACGAGGCGAACACCGCCTGTGCGAGGAACCACAGAGCGAGGATTGCGGCGACCATGTAGACGAGGAACTCGCCGGGGGTGATGTCGAGACCCGTGGCCGCGAGCCGCAGCTCGATCCTCCTGCCGAGGCTGGTGCTGCGGAGCCTGCGGTCGACGCCGCGGAAGCGTCGGCGGCGTCCGGTGAAGCCCTCGAGCTGGCCCGTCTGGGAGAGCCGGTCGACGAGCGCCTGACGCTGGGCCTTGCCCGAGGAGTAGGCGTGCATGCCCATGACTCCCAGCACGCCGAAAAGGAGCGTGCCGCCGATCGTGAGCAGAGCGAGATTGTCCATGTCGGTCTACCTACTTGGCCTCTCGGGTGGCGAGCTGGTCCTCGTGTGTTGCGACGCCGAACGCCTGTGGGACGGGCTGACTGGCCATGAAGAGGCGGTCGGCGAGGCGGCGCGGGAGCGGGAAGTACTGGAACTCGCCGTGCACACGGCCGTCGGCAGCCATCGGCCGGGCGTTGAACCGGGCGACGGTCGCGAGCCTGAAGGGCTCCCGGCCACGTGAGTCGAGCATCGCGATCTCGGTGATCTTTCGCGCGCCGTCGGCGTTACGGGTCAGCTGGACGATGCAGTCGACCGCGCTGTTGATCTGGTCGCGCAGCGCCTCGAAGGGGATCTTCACCTCGGACATGGAGGCCAGCGTCTGCAGCCGCATGATCGCGTCCTCGGCGCTGTTGGAGTGAACGGTCGCGAGGGAGCCGTCATGACCCGTCGACATTGCCTGGAGCATGTCAAGCGTTTCACCGCCACGGACCTCACCGACGACGATGCGGTCGGGGCGCATACGCAGCGAGTTGCGGACCAGGTCGCGGATGGTGATCTGGCCCTTGCCCTCGACGTTGGGCGGGCGGGACTCGAGACGGATCACGTGCTGCTGCTGGAGCTGGAGCTCGGCGGAGTCCTCGATGGTGATGACCCGCTCGCCCTCCGGGATGAGTCCGGACAACGCGTTCAGCAGCGTCGTCTTTCCGGTACCCGTGGCTCCGGACACGATGATGTTGAGCCTGGACTGGACGAGCGCGGAGAGCAGATACAGCATCGGCTCGTCCAGCGAGCCGAACCCGATCATCTCGCTGAGGGTGAACGCCCTGGGGAAGCGGCGGATCGTGAGCGTGGCGCCGGAGAGGGCCAGCGGCGGAATGATGACGTTCACACGCTCGCCGGAGGGCAGCCGGGCGTCGACCATCGGGTTCGACTCGTCGACACGGCGGTTGACCGTGGAGACGATCCGCTCGATCGTCTGCATCAGCTGCTCGTTGGAGGCGAAGCGCATCGGCAGGAGCTCGACCCGGCCGCCGCGCTCGACGAAGATCTGATCGGGTCCGTTCACCATGATCTCGGTGATGGACGCGTCCTCCAGCAGGGGCTCCAGGACGCCCAGTCCGAGGGCCTCGTCGACGACGCGGCGGATGAGCTGGGACCGCTCGGTCGCGGAGAGGACCGGACCCTCGCGGCTGATGATGTGCCCGAGTACGCGCTCCAGCCGCGCCCGGCGCTCGGCCGCGGCGAGCGCCGACATCTCCGCGAGGTCGATCTCCTCCAGGAGCTTGGCACGGTACGTGGCCACCAGGTGGCCGTCGTCCCGGCCGCCTCCTCGCTCCTCGGGGGCGGTGATGCGTGCCCTCAGGCTCATGTGCGTAACTCCTCGGTCGTACGGGGTGGTGGTGCTCTTTGGCGCTCTTCGGTGCTCTCCGGTGGTCTCCGGGTCAGTCGCTCGGCATGGTGGAGCTGCGCTCGGCGTCGCCCCAGTCGGTGATACCGGGGACGAGCGAGGGGATCTTGATCTTGACGGTGACGGTCACCTCTCTGCCGCCGTTCTGCGGGTTGTAGTCGAACTCGTCGAAGCCGTCCTGCAGCCAGCTGCTGACGGCCTGACGGGCCGTGTACTCCCCCTGGGTCCGGAAGTCGTCGTCGGTCTCGGCACGCGCGCCTGCGCGCGCCGCGGTGCCCGCCTGCGATGCGGCGTAGACGGCGACGCCCAGCTGGATCGCGCCGAGGCCGAGGATCAGCAGCAGCGGCAGGAAACCGGCGAATTCGAGGGACACGATGCCGCGGTCCCGCCGGTCACGTCGGTCCCGGCGGTCACGTCGGTCCCGCCGGTCACGTCGGTCCCGCCGGTCACGTCGGTTGCGGATATGCGTACGCATGCCGTCAGCCCTCCTCGACGAAGGCGGCTTCGCCCTTGACCGTGAAGGGGAAGCTCACGGTGCCGGGGAAGAGAATCGGAACCTTCAGCTCGACATCGGCCTTGTAGAGGCCGTCGAACCCGTTGCCGTGGCAGTTGATGTCCGAGCCGTCCAGCCACGAGCCCAGCTGGCTCTCGACGGTTTCGCGGCACTTCTGGTCACGCTGCCAGGCAGCCACCGCTCCTGTCCTCGCGCCCTCGTCCGCCGCGTTGCCCGCGAGGATGTACGTGTAGCCCAGCAGGGCGCACTGCCACAGCAGGACACAGACGATGATGATCAGCGGGAACAGGCCGACGAACTCGACGGCGACCTGGCCGCGGTCACGCTCTCGGCGGCCGCTACGGCCGTGTGCCGTGGCGTAAGCGGCGGGTGGTGCGCTCAGCACGCGCATCGCTCAACTCTCCCCCTCGAATCGACTGGCTCGTCGGCGCCGCAGGCCGATGGAGCCCCGGTCGTTGCGGAACTTTCCGGCTTTCTCGTTGCCCTCGGGCATCTTGACGATTCCCAGCTCGCCGGCCAGTCCCCATAGCGCCTGTTTCACGGTGGACCTGGTCTCCAGGTCCTGCATCCGGCCGGCGTCGACGGCCGACTGCAGTTCCTTGAAGTTGGCGGGGACGACCGACCGGGCGACCCGGGTGCCGGTGATCCTCTCCACGAGCGGGGGCTGGATCTCCGTGTTCCGTATGAACCGGTTGACCAGCGTGATGGTTTCCTCGGCCTTGCGGATCTGCAGCCGGTCCCAGAGCCGGACCATGCGCTTGGCCGCACGGACGGCGACGACGTCCGGGGTGGTCACCAGCAGGGTGATGTCGGCCATTTCGATGGCTGCCGCGTTGGCACCGTTCATCTGCGTACCGCAGTCGATGATCACGACCTCGTAGCGGTTGCGCAGCGCGCTCACGATCTGCCGTACGGACCTGTCGGTGACTTCCTCGCCCCGCTCGCCCTCTCCGGGTGCCAGCAACAGTCCGATGCCGGTCTGGTGGCTGAAAACGGCGTCCTGCAGCACTCGCGGAGAGATGTCCTGGATGCTCGCGAGGTCCACGATCGAGCGGCGGAACTGCACGTCCAGGTAGGACGCCACATCGCCGCCCTGCAGATCCATGTCGGCCAGCGCGGTGTTCATCCCGGACGCCCGGGCGGCCAGGGCGAGCTGGACGGCGGTGACCGTGGTGCCCACGCCGCCCTTGGCCCCGGAGACGGTGAGGACGGTGCCGCCGGGTCCGGTGAACACGTCGCCGCCCTGCCCCAGGTGGCGGCGTACGCCGGCCGACCACGAGGCCGCGGACTGCACCCGCTGGACCAGCTCCTCGTACGACAGAGGCAGTCCGACCAGACCGCGCGCGCCGGAGTCCATGGCAGCGGAGTAGAGCCCCGGGCTGGCGTCCGACGTGACCAGAATGACCCCGACCGCGGGAAAGCGGAGGGCTACCTCCCGGATCAGCTCGAGCGCCGGAACCGGACCGATCCGCTCATGGACCAGCACGACCTCGGGGAGCTCGTCGATCGACTCGGCGGCCAGCCGCGCGAGCGTGTCGATGAGCGAGGTCGAATCACCGACCGGCCCCGCCGGCTCCGCCTCCGGAAGCTGGCTGAGGAGGGTGGTGATGGATCGGGCGGCGTCGGCGTCACCGACGGCCGGGATGATTCTGGTGCTCATTCGGCCCTCACTTGTCCCCTTCGAGGGTGTACTTGCCCTCACCCGGGCGCAGCGTGGTCGGGCTTCCCTTGGCCAGGAGGGCGAGACGCACGTGCTCCGCGAAGGACTCGGCGTACGCGACGCGCTGGGCGTCCTTGGTGTTCAGGGCGAAGGTGATGGGCACGGCCTCGGTGGCCGCACGGTCCCTGTCGTCGCCCTTGGGCTCCAGGGCGGTCAGCCGCCCGACGTCGATGACCTTGGCGTTGGCGACGATGATGCGGGACTCGTTCTTGGCACCGTCCTTGTCGCCGCCGAAAGTGGCGAAGATGTTGACGGTGTCCCCCGGGGTGATCTTGCCCGCGACACCCGTGGCGGCATCGATCATGATGGCGATCTCCTGCTCGCCGTTCTCCAGCGCCGGCCGCTTGACGATCATGTCGTCCTGGAGCAGCGAGCCCTTGCGCAGCTGAGTGACGGCGATCTTGCCGTCGACGACCGATATGTCGGTCACCGCATTCCGCGAGAGCCAGCGCTTCGGCATCTTGATCTTCTCGAACTGGCCCGGCTGCAGTGCGGTGTACGGAGCCACGTCCGATTTGATGCGGTACGCATCCACCTCCGGCCCGACCTTGGAATTCACATCACTGATCACCGAGAGCACGCCGACGAACGCGCCGAAGGCGCAGAGGACCGAGAGGAGCAGAAGAATGACGCCGCGGCGTTGCCGTGAATTCATGAGGAGGACAACCTCGCTGGGAGACGTGGACTGACGGAGCGGGCGACCCGAGGGCGGCGATCGGACCGAGGCCTGCGCCGGGGCATCCCGCCACCGGCCCGATCGGCCGCCCGAGGGCGGCTATGACCCGTGGTGCATAGGTGTTCCGTGGTTCAGGACACCAGGAGTGGGTGTTTGGTTCTCGGCCGGCGCCAGCGGCGCGGAGCAGAACCCGCAGCGGTCACCGATGAGTTCGATTCCGCACCAGGAACATGTCTCCCGTCTCACGGACGCGACCAGTTGGTAGACGACGGAGATATCAGGGAGATAGGCAGCGAATTCGATCATCTTCGAGGTGCCCCACCAGCGTGCCGAATCGGCTGGTAGCGCGGCTTCCTGCACGCCCTGGACGTGCCAGGAGGGAGCGAGGGTCGTGGTGACCCAGTCGCTCTGCAGTTGTCCGCTCGCCGTGAGCAGTCGGGTGCCGAACTCGGGCCCCGCGAGCTGACCGCCGCCGATCTTGATCAGCTGCGGGGTGGGGTTCGCCAGCACGCCGAACTGTGAACCGGGCACCCATGACTTGGCATGGGACTTGAGGCTCACCGGCACCCGGTCGAGCTTCGCGACCGAGTTGAGCAGAGCGCCCGCGTAGATGTAGTGGGAGAGCAACCGCGCGGCGGAGGCCACGATTCCGGCGCTGAAGTCGCAGATGGAGAGCTGCCGTAACTGCCGCACGAGGACGGCGATCCCCAGCGGCGGCAGGTCCAGCTTCATCAGGGCGATGCGGTCGCTCTCCAGCACGGAGCGGACCGTGTGCAGTCTGCGTTGGTGCGCGAGCGGGATCGAGGCGGGGTAGAGCGCCACGACGTAGCCGTGCTGCTCCAGCAGCACCTGCATGTCGGCGAGTGCGGCGTCCAGCGGCTGCACATCGGGCGACTGCAGCAGCGCGGCTGTCGGCGTCTGCTGGTCCGTTGGTGGTAGCACCAGGTCAGCACTGGTGACGGCTATTGCGGTCGGCACGCTCATTCCCCGTTCAGCTCCAGCCGCCGGGGGTTCCCGGCGACCGCAGTTCTCCCTGCTCGTGCTCCTGCCTCAGCACTTTATCCACGTCCTACGAGGCAGAGAACACCTTTCTGATCGCTGCCGGGCAACGCTCACGACATGCACACAGGCAAAGCCGGACGAACTCGTCAGTTGTTAACTCGCGCATTACCCGAACGAATTACAGTCCGAAGCCTCCGATTCCAGAACCCGAATGAGCGACCCTGCCGAATAAAACGCGCCAAGATCGAAAAGGCGCGCGAACGGCGGTAACCGCCCGCGGCAGCAGCTCCGTAAGCCGAACCGTTCGCTGCGCCTATGCACCGCGCCCTCCTCAGAGCAACCTCAGTGGGCCAATTGCGACCCAGATTGCTCACACATCACACGCTGACGGTCACAACCTACACACGGTCGGTCACGAACGGGCCGAAACAGCCCTGTTGACTTCAGGAGACACCCCCCGCGGCCCGCGAGGGCCCGTATACGGCCTCCCTCCAGAGGTCTTGACAACCCGATTGGTCTGGACCAGCTTGTACGCCCAGCGGTGGCCACCGTTCCAGCACTCCGAAGCTTTCCCCCCCCCACACACCGTCAACTCCCCCACCGGAGGCAGTAAGTGGACCGCACCACAGGCGTACGAAGATGGCTCGGCGGGGCCCTGGCGCTGGCCGTCGGCGTCGGGCTCGCGATCACCGGCGGGGCCGGCACCGCGCAGGCCGCGGACGTGAACGTGGCGAAGAACGCCGGGTTCGAGTCGGGGCTCGCCAACTGGACGTGCACCGGCGGGTCCGGGGCCACCGTGTCGTCGCCCGTCCACGGCGGGGCCGGCGCACTCAAGGGCACGCCCGCCGGGCAGGACAACGCGAAGTGTTCGCAGACCGTGGCCGTCAAGCCCAACTCGACGTATCAGCTGAGCGCCTGGGTGCAGGGCTCGTACGTGTACCTCGGGGCGAGCGGGACCGGGACCACCGATGTGTCCACCTGGACGCCCGGGGGTTCCACGTGGTCGCAGCTGAGCACCAGCTTCACGACGGGCGCCGGTACGACCTCGGTGACCGTCTACGCGCACGGCTGGTACGGGCAGGCCGCCTACTACGCCGACGACGTCTCGGTGTTCGGGCCGGACGGGGGCGGCGGCGGTGACCCCGACCCGGTGGTTCCGCCGGCTCCGGCAGGGCTCGCCGTCGGGGCGGTGACCTCGTCGTCCGTGGCGCTGAGCTGGAACGGGGCCTCCGGGGCGACCGGGTACAACGTGTACCGGAACGGCACCAAGGTCCAGTCGGTGTCCGGGACCTCGGCCACCGTGACGGGCCTGGCCGCGTCGACCTCGTACCAGTTCCAGGTGACCGCGACCAACGCGGCGGGCGAGTCGCCGAAGTCCGCGGCGGTGACCGGGACGACGTCCAACAGCGGCAACCCGGGCAACCCGTCCGTGCCGAAGCACGCGCTGACCGGCTACTGGCAGAACTTCAACAACGGCGCCACCGTGCAGAAGCTGCGCGATGTGCAGTCGCAGTACGACATCATCGCGGTGTCGTTCGCCGACTCGACCGCGACACCCGGTGAGATCACCTTCAACCTGGACCCGGCCGTCGGCTACGGCTCGGTGGACGAGTTCAAGAGCGACATCAGCGCCAAGAAGAGCGCCGGGAAGTCCGTGATCATCTCGATCGGCGGCGAGAAGGGCAACGTCACGATCAACAGTGACGCCTCCGCGACCGCCTTCGCCAACAGCGCGTACTCCCTGATGCAGCAGTACGGCTTCAGCGGCGTCGACATCGACCTGGAGCACGGCATCAACTCGACGTATCTGTCGAAGGCGCTGCGCCAGCTCTCGCAGAAGGCGGGCTCCTCACTGGTGCTGACGATGGCTCCGCAGACCATCGACATGCAGAGCACCGGCACCGAGTACTTCAAGACCGCGCTCGCGGTGAAGGACATCCTGACGGTCGTCAACATGCAGTACTACAACAGCGGTTCGATGCTCGGCTGCGACCAGAAGGTCTACTCCCAGGGATCGGTGGACTTCCTCACCGCGCTCGCCTGCATCCAACTGGAGGGCGGCCTCGACGCGTCGCAGGTCGGCCTCGGAGTCCCGGCGTCCACCCGCGGCGCCGGCAGCGGCTACGTCGACCCGCAGATCGTGAAGAACGCGCTGGACTGTCTGGCCCGCGGCACCAACTGCGGGTCGTTCAAGCCCTCGCGTACGTATCCGGGCCTGCGCGGCGCGATGACCTGGTCGACGAACTGGGACGCGACGGCCGGCAATGCCTGGTCCAACGCGGTCGGCCCGCACGTCCACAACCTGCCGTGACCAACCGGCCGTGACGAACGGGCCGTGGCCAACGGGCCCTGACCGACCGGCCCTGACCGACCGGCCCTGACCATCCCCGGACAGGCAGCGTCGCCGCCCCCACCGGCGGCGCTGCCGCCGTTCTGCCCGTCAGGTGCTCAGTACACCGGCGGGCGGTTCGCGAGATAGAACTGAAGCACGGAGCCGAGCTCTCCGAGCCACTGGTGCAGCACGGCCTGGCGGCGGGCGGCGATCCGGCACTCGTAGAGCATTCCGTCGGCATGAGCCACGGCCACCATGAGCACCGTGCCGTGCGGTGCAGGGGCGTGGTGGACGGTCCGGATCGCCGGCCAAGGGAATTCCATGGTGTGGCCCTGGACCTCCAGAGCCACACCGTTCGCGTCGACGATGACGGAGTTGACCCGGTCGTGCACCAGGAACTCCGGCCCGTCGTAGGGGGGTTGTACCGGACCGCCGTACGGGGGCTGCACCGGGCCGCCGTACGGGGCCTGTACCGGCACGGGCATCGGAGGCCCGAAGCCAGGAGGCGGGGGGCCGAAGCCGGGAGGCGGGGGCGGTGCCGCGCCCTGGCTGTGCTGGTCGGGATAGCCGCCGTATGTCATGTCCACCAGTATGGCGGGCCCGTCACCACGGAAGATCGCGCACCTGCTGCACGCAGAGCACGACGAACAGCAGTCCGGCCGCGGCCAGCATCGCATTGCTCAGCAGGCCGTTGCGCCACTGGGCGGGCGTGCGGGACGAGTTGAGCAGCCAGATCAGGGTCAGCGCCAGGAACGGCATGAAGAACGCGCCGAGGACGCCGTACGCGATCACCAGACCGAAGGGCTGGTCCAGCCAGAGCAGGCCCATGGGCGGGAAGGTCAGCCAGAGCATGTACGCGCGGAACGGCCAGGAGCGCTCGCGGCGGCCCTCGGCCACCTCCTCGACCGCGTTCTCGCCGATGCCCTTGCGCGTGCGCACGATGCGCTCGGTGAAGTCGGCGAAGAGCAGGCTCACCCCGTGCCAGACGCCCACGAGGGCCGAGAACGATGTCGCGCAGAAGCCGACGAGGAAGAGCTTGGCGGTGAACACGCCGAAGCGGTCCTCCAGGACGTCGCTCAGGGCGAGCAGGCCCTTGTCGCCGCTCGCGAGCGCGATGCCCGAGGCGTGCAGCAGTTCGGCGCCGATGATGAGCATGGCGACGACGAAGACGCCGGTGGTGAGGTAGGCGACCCGGTTGTCCAGGCGCATCATCTTCATCCAGGACGCGTCGGTCCAGCCCTTGGAGTTGATCCAGTATCCGTACGCCGCCATGGTGATCGTGCCGCCGACGCCGCCGATGAGGCCCAGGGTGTAGAAGAACGAGCCGTCCGGCAGGACGGGCACGAGGCCGGCGAGCGCGGCCGGCAGGTCGGGGGCGACGCGGGCGGCGACGTACACGACGATCAGGAACTTGATGCCGATGAGGACCGTCATCAGCTTCTCGAACCGGGCGTAGCGGTTGAACCAGACCAGGGCGAGACCGATGAGGCCGGCGGCGATCGCGAAGGTCTTGATGCCGCCGGGGACGTCGGGGAAGAGGGCGGCCAGCGGCAGCGCGGTGGACGACATCGCCGTGGCGCCGTAGATGAAGCCCCAGACGACGACGTAGATGCCGAAGTAGACAGAGGTCCACCGTCCGAGGCTGCGCCAGCCGTCGAACATGGTGCGTCCGGTGGCCAGGTGCCAGCGACCGGTGGCCTCGGCCAGCGAGATCTTGACGAGGCAGCCGACGATCGCCGCCCACAGCAGGGTGTAGCCGAACTTGCTGCCCGCGATCAGCGTCGCGACGAGGTCACCGGCGCCGACGCCGGTCGCGGCGACGACGATGCCCGGGCCGATGTGCCGCCAGCTCGCCTTGCGGAGCGGGGGCATTACTGTCCCTTTTTCTGATCCTGTGTCTTCTTCCGTCGTGTCTGTCACAGTTGCGGCCGCCTTTCCCCTCATCATCGAACTCGTGGCCGAAGTGCGCCCTTGACCCGTGCATGCCACACCCCCACCATGTGCCCGTCACACCCGCACCACAAGCACGCCGTACACGTCGCACTGAGCCACCCCCCACACTCCCTACCCAGGAGACAGAATGCGACTTCGCAAACGCGGCAGCGGCCGAAGGTCCGTCACTCGGTCCGCCGCCCTCGCCACCCTGCTCGCCCTCGCCGTGGCGGTCCCCTTCACCGCGACCGCCTCCCCCGCACCGGAGCCCACGACGCCCACGGCCTCCGCCGGGACCGAGGAGCAGACCAGGCAGTACGAGATCCACGGCCCGTCCACCGTCGCCGAACGCAACGCCATCGCCGCGACCGGCGTCGCGATCGACGAGGCCCACGACCACACCGTCGTCGTCAGCGCCAACGCCGCCCAGGCGAAGCGGCTCCGCGCACTCGGCCACGTACTCGAAGCCCTGCCCGCGCCGCCGTCGCGCAAGGCGGCGGGCGCGGCCGCCAAGGCGTTCGACTTCCCGTCCGCCGATGCGCGTTACCACAACTACGCCGAGATGAACGCGGAGATCGACCAGCGCATCGCGGCCCACCCGAACATCATGAGCAAGCGGGTGATCGGCAAGTCGTACCAGGGCCGGGACATCGTCGCCATCAAGGTGAGCGACAACGTCGCCACGGACGAGAACGAGCCCGAGGTCCTCTTCACCCACCACCAGCACGCCCGCGAGCACCTCACCGTCGAGATGGCTCTCTATCTGCTGCGTGAGCTCGGCGACGACTACGGCACCGACTCCCGGGTCACCAACGCCGTCAACGGCCGCGAGATCTGGATCGTCCCGGACCTCAACCCGGACGGCGGCGAGTACGACATCGCCACCGGCTCCTACCGCAGCTGGCGCAAGAACCGGCAGCCCAACTCCGGGTCGTCGTCCGTCGGCACGGACATGAACCGCAACTGGAACTTCAAGTGGGGCTGCTGCGGCGGCTCCTCCGGCTCCACCAGCTCGGAGACGTACCGCGGCCGGGCCGCCGAGTCCGCCCCCGAGGTGAAGGTGGTCGCCGACTTCGTACGCTCCCGCGTCGTCGGCGGGAAGCAGCAGATCAAGGCCGGCATCGACTTCCACACCTACAGCGAGCTGGTCCTGTGGCCGTACGGCTACACCACGTCCAACACCGCCCCGGGCCTGACCCAGGACGACCGCGACGCCTTCGCCACCGTCGGCCAGAAGATGGCCGCGAGCAACGGCTACACGGCCGAGCAGTCCAGCGACCTCTACATCACGGACGGGTCGATCGACGACTGGCTGTGGGGCAACCAGAAGATCTTCGCTTACACCTTCGAGATGTATCCGACGGGCTTCGGCGGCGGCGGTTTCTACCCGCCCGACGAGGTGATCGAGCGCGAGACGAGCCGTAACCGGGACGCGGTGCTGCAGCTGCTGGAAAACTCCGATTGCATGTATCGCTCCATCGGCAAGGAGCAGCAGTACTGCAGCGGAAACTGAGTCGCTGGTGCGACTGCAGGGCGTCCGATCCGGGCGCCCTGCAGTTCTTGTGCCGCCGATCGCAAGATCAGCCGAGAACGGCCAGGGCGTCGATCTCGATCAGCAGGCCCTGGGGGAGGCCTACGTAGACCGTCGTACGGGCGGCGGGGGCTTCCTTGAGGTCCTGCTCCTCGAAGTAGGCGTTGTAGATCTCGTTCATCTCCGCGAAGTGGCCCGTGTCCGTGAGGTAAACGCGCATCATCATCACGTCGTCCCAGCTCGCGCCGCCCTCCGCCAGGACCGCGGCGACGTTGGCGAGGGTCTGGAGGGTCTGCTCGCGCAGGGTCGGCCCGGCGACGGTGGGGGCCTGGCCGGTTCCCTCGCGGTCGGCCGGGAGGAAGCCGACCTGGCCTGCGACCTGGAGGATGTTGCCCTTGCGGACGCCGTGGGAGAACTTGGCCGGCGGGGCGGTGTGGGTGGGAGGCGTGATCGCGGTCTTCTCGGTCATGCGGTGTCCTTCGGTGGGCCGGTCTCTTACGAACGGGGAGCAGTGCCTGAGTACTCCCGGGTGATGGCGTCGGCGGTGCGGCGCACCAGCGGGAGGAGAGTGAGAAGTTCCTCGGCGGTCACGACGACATTCGGCGCGGAGACCGACATGGCGGCGACGACGCGGCCGTCCGCACCGCGGATGGGAGCCCCGATGCAGTTGATGGACTCCTCGTGGCCACCGAGGTCGGTGGCCCAGCCCTGTTCGCGTACGGTCGCCAGCTCGTTGAGGAAGGCGCCGGCGTTCGGGATCGAACGGGACGTGTACATGGGGTAGTCGAGGCGCTCGGCGAGGGCGCGGCGCTCGGCTTCCGGCAGGTCGGCGAGGAGCAGCTTCGCCACGGCCGCGACGGTGAGGGCGACGGGCTTGCCGATGCGGGAGTACATCCGGACCGGGTAGCGGCTCTCGACCTTGTCGATGTAGAGGACCTCGTTCTCCTCGTGGACGGCGAGGTGGACCGTGTGGCCGCACTGCTCGTTGAGGGCGACGAGGTGCGGGTGGGCGATCTCGCGGATGTCGAGGTTCTCGACGGCTTCCTGGGCGAGGACGAAGAGGCGGGCGCCGAGGCGGTAGCGCTGGTCCTGCTGGCGGTAGACGAGTCCGTGCTCGTGGAGCGTACGCAGCAGCCGCAGCGCGGTGGACTTGTGGACGCCGAGCCGCTCGGCGACCTGTCCGAGGTCTGCGGGTCCCTGCGCGAGCAGCGGCAGGATGCTGAGCGCGCGGTCGACGGTCTGGCTCATGACGTACGTACCTCCTCCGTGGCCTGCGCGGCTGCGGTCCAGCCGGGGCCGAGGTGAAGTCTCCCCCAGCCCTCGTCGTCGAGGGCGACGAGGCGGTCGGCGTACGGGAGTGTCAGGGGCGCCGCGTAGCGGCTCGTTGAGGGGTGGTGGTCGGGCCGGCGGGTGGGAGGGGGCCCGAGGTCGCCGGGGACGGTGAGGGCGGCGGCGGCCATGAGATGTCCGTGGCGGAGCCGGTCCCGCGTGGGCCGTCCGCGGAGGGTTGCGGAGAGGAACCCGGCGGCGAAGGCGTCTCCGGCGCCGACGGGGGCGACGACGTCGACGCGCGGGGCGGGTACGTGGGTGACGGTGTCGGGGGGCACTTGCCCCCCGGGCCCCCGTACGCCCTGCGGGCGGGCTCCGAAGCCGACCGGTGCCGTCGGGTCGACCGGTGTGTCCGTCCTCAAACGCCGGACGGGCTCCGAAGTGCGGGCGAAGGCCACCGCGCCCCCCGCGCCCTGCTTCACCACCAGCACCGCAGGCTCAGGCAGCGCCTCGCGGATCGCCCCGGGGCCGCGCAGGCCCCACGCCTCTTCCGCCTCGTCCTCGCCGACGAAGACGACGTCGGCGCCGCGGGCGAGGTCGAGGAGGACGGCGGGGTCGTCGTGCCGGAGTCCGGGGCGATGGTTGACGTCGAACGAGACGAGCGGGCGGCCGGCGCGCGGGGCGGTGAGGGTGCGCATCAGGGCGAGGCAGTCGGGTGAGAGGGCCGCGGTGATGCCGGAGAGGTGGAGGACGCGCGCGCCGGCGAGGTCCTCGTGGGGGACGTTGGCCGGGGACATCGCGGACGCCGCCGAACCCGCCCGGTAGTAGAGGACCTCGTGGGCGTCCGTCGCGCGGTCGGTGGCCGTCCGGAAGTAGATGCCGGTGGGGCGCGTGGCGTCCCGGCGGACCGCGGTGGTGTCGACGCCGTACGCCGCGACCGCCGCGATCAGGTGGTCGCCGAAGCCGTCCGCCCCGACCCGGCTGACCCACTTCACCGCGTGCCCCGCCGCCGACAGCGCGCATGCCACGTTCGACTCCGCGCCGCCGATGGTGCGGGCGAAGGACGGCACGTCGGCGAGGCGGCCCGGCCGCGACGGCAGGAACGTGACCATGGACTCGCCGAGGCAGACGACGTCCACGACGTCACCGTCCACGACGTCACCGTCGACGGCTGCGGCTCCGGTCACCCTGGCGCTCCTCGCTGGTCCTGTGGGTCCATTGACCCGGCGTCCGCTCGGATGTTAGACAGCGCCAAGCGATATACGCAACGACTGTTGCGCATATTGCAACACACTCCTGAAGGAGGCTCATATGCCCGCCGACAGCGCCGCCCAGCGGCTCGCCCAGCTGGACCACGAGCCCGTCGACCACCGCTTCAAGGCGCTGCCGCCCGACGCGCAGGGCCTCACCGTCGGCGAGCTGGCCGCCCAGCGCCGCAACCTCTTCACCGGCGGCTTCACCACCCCCGTCCTCGCGCTGTCCGCGGAGTCCCTGGAGCACAACCTCGCCCTTCTGGAGACCTACGCCGAGCGCCACGGCCTCGCGTTCGCCCCGCACGGCAAGACCTCCATGTCCCCACAGCTCTTCGCCCGCCAGCTGGAGCGCGGCGCGTGGGGCATCACCGCCGCCGTCCCGCACCAGGTCCGCGTCTACCGCGCCTTCGGCATCCGGCGCATCTTCCTCGCGAACGAGCTGGTCGACCCCGTGGCGCTCCGCCGGCTCGCCGCCGAGCTGGACGGTGATCCCGACTTCCGCTTCGTCTGCTACGCCGACTCCGTCCGCGGTGTCGAGCTGATGGACGAAGCCCTGCGCGACAGCGGCGCCGGCCGCCCGCTGGACGTCGTCGTCGAGCTCGGCGCGGGCGAGACCGCCCGTACCGGCGCCCGCTCCGACGCCGACTGCGCCGCCGTCGCCGACGCGGTCGCCGCCACCACCACCCTGCGCCTGGTGGGCGTCGCCGGATACGAGGGAGAGGTCCCGGACGCGACGTCCGGGCGGGTACGGGACTGGCTCCGCCGCCTCACCGCTCTCGCCGCCGCCTTCGACAAGGACGGACGCTTCGCCGATGCCCCCGAGATCGTCGTCAGCGCGGGCGGCAGCGCCTGGTTCGACGCGGTCGCCGAGGTGTTCGCGGAGCTCCCCGAGCTGTCCCGCCCCGTGCTGAAGCTGCTGCGCTCCGGCGCGTACGTCTCCCACGACGACGGTCACTACAAGCACCTCACCCCCTTCAACCGGGTCCCGCAGGAGGGCGCGCTGGAGCCGGCGTTCCGGCTCTGGGCCCAGGTCGTCTCCCGGCCCACCCCCCAGCAGGCCTTCACCAACGCGGGCAAGCGCGACGCCGCGTACGACCTCGGCCTTCCCGAGGCCCAGGTCGTCCGGGACGCCCGCGACGGCGAGATCCGCCCGGCCACCGGCATCACGGTCACCGGCCTCTCCGACCAGCACGGCTGGGTCCGTACGGAGGAGGGCGCGGACCTGGAGGTCGGCGACTGGCTCGGCATGGGCCTGTCCCACCCGTGCACGTCGTTCGACAAGTGGCAGCTGATCCCCCTGGTGGAGGCGGACGGCACGGTCGTCGACTACATCCGCACGTTCTTCTGAGCGCCTCCGGGCACAGGAGCAGGAGCCCGCACATGGACCTCGTCATCCGCGACGTACGCGTCGTCGACGGCACCGGCGGTGCCTCCTACCGCGCCGACGTCGCCCTCCAGGACGGCCGGATCGGCGAGATACGCCGCGAGGGCGAAGGGCCGCGCCCCACGGCCCGCCGCACCCTCGAAGCGCGCGGCCTCGCCCTCTCCCCCGGCTTCATCGACATGCACGCGCACAGCGATCTCGCGCTGCTCCGCGACCCCGACCACAGCGCCAAGGCCGCCCAGGGCGTGACCCTCGAAGTCCTCGGCCAGGACGGTCTGTCGTACGCGCCGGTCGACGACCGCACCCTCACCGAGGTCCGCAGGTCCATCACCGGCTGGAACGGCGGTGCGCCCGAGGACACCTCGATCGACTTCGACTGGCGCACGGTCGGCGAGTACCTCGACCGCCTGGACCGGAACTTCGACGGCCAGGGCATCGCCGTCAACGCCGCGTACCTCGTCCCCCAGGGCACGGTCCGTATGTACGCCGTCGGCTGGGACGACCGCCCGGCCACCGACGCCGAACTCCGGCGCATGAAGCAGCTCGTCGCCGAGGGCCTGGAGCAGGGCGCCGTCGGAATGTCCTCCGGACTCACCTACACGCCCGGCATGTACGCGCAGGACGCCGAACTCACCGAGCTGTGCCGGGTCGTGGCGGCCTACGACGGCTACTACTGCCCGCACCACCGCTCGTACGGCGCCGGCGCCCTGGAGGCGTACGAGGAGATGGTCGCCCTCACCCGCGACGCCGGCTGCGCGCTCCATCTCGCCCACGCCACCATGAACTTCGGCGTGAACAAGGGCCGCGCCCCGGAGCTGCTGGCCCTGCTCGACGAGGCGCTCGACGCGGGCTCCGACATCTCCCTCGACACGTACCCGTACACCCCGGGCTGCACCACGCTCGTCGCGACGCTGCCGAGCTGGGCGAGCGAGGGCGGCCCCGAGGCGACGCTGGCGCGCCTGCGGGACGACGGGACCGCCGAGCGGATCCGCCACCATCTGGAGGTCATCGGCTCGGACGGCTGCCACGGCGTGCCCGTCGAGTGGGACACGATCGAGATCTCGGGTGTGAGCGACCCCGGGCTGGCGTCGTTCGTGGGCAGGACGATCCAGCAGTCGGCCGGGATGCGCGGCGAGGAGCCGTGGGTCACCGCCCGCCGCCTGCTCGTCGCCGACCGGCTCGGCTCGACGATCCTCCAGCACGTCGGCCACGAGGAGAACGTCCGGGCGATCATGCGCCACCGTGTGCACACCGGAGGCTCGGACGGGATCCTCCAGGGCCTCAAGCCGCATCCGCGGGCGTACGGCACCTTCCCGCAGTACCTCGGCCGCTACGCCCGTGAGCTGGGCGTCCTCTCCCTGGAGGAGACGGTCGCCCACCTCACCTCGCGCCCGGCGGCCCGGCTGCGCCTCCCCGACCGGGGCCTGGTCCGCGAGGGCTACCGCGCGGACTTGGTCCTCTTCGACCCGGACACGGTCGCGGCCGGCGCCACGTTCGACGCCCCGCGCACCCTCCCGGCCGGCATTCCGCATGTCCTGATCGACGGCCGTTTCGTCGTCGAGGACGGGAAGCGTACGGACGTACTGGCCGGGAAGGCGATCCGCAGGGCGCCGTGAGCGGTCAGGGCTTGGGCAGCGTGCAGCCCGGACGGCCCAGGTCGATCTTGTTGCCGACGCCGATGCACGGGACGACGATGTACGTCTGCTGGCCGTAGTTGATGCCCTCGCGGACGGTCACGTTGCCGTTCTCGTCGACCTCGCACGGATTGTTGTCCGTGCAGCGGCCGCCGTCCTCGTTCCCGGTGTTGTTGACGGCGACGACCTTGCCGGTGGCGTTGTCGATGACGGGCGAGCCGGAGGTACCGCCGATGGTGTTGCAGGACGAGGTGTAGCGGACCGAGTCCTTCCAGGTCCACGAGCCTTCCTTCAGGCGGTAGGCGAACCCGTCGATGTCGCAGCTGTAGATCCGCTTCCAGTAGCCGGAGACCACCTTGATGGCCTTGCCCGCGACCGGGTGCGCCGCGTCCAGCTCCAGCGCCTTGATGCGGTACCGGCTCTCGATCTGTGCGTACGTGGTGGTGAGTTCGTAGAGCGAGACGTCGGTGTCGGTCATCGTCCCGTACGCGATCTTGCTCGCCCGGAGCGTGCCGACTCTGGTCCCGGCGGAGTTGAGGAGTCCGAAGGAACGGGACGAGGGACGGTCGACGATGACCTGGCCGGGTGCGGGGAAGCCGGTCTCCAGGCAGTGGCCGTTGGAGAGTACGAGGGCGGGGTCGTCCGGCTTCGAGTCGGGCGTACGGACGACGGAGCCGGAACAGTTGCTGAGCGCGACGGTCCCGGCGAAGTCGACGGCCTTGGCCTTGGCCTTGGCCTGGGTCCCGGTGGCGGCGGGGGGCGTCGAGGCGATGGCGGGTGCGGCGCCCGCTCCTAAGAGCCCGAGGGCGAGGAGCGCGGCGGCGAGAGGCTTGTTCATGTGGGGGTCCCCTCTTGCGACGTGAGTGGCCGAAGTGACACTTCGGTTTGTCATGCGCATTGTTGGGGCGCCGGCTCAGCCAAGCAAGGCACTGTTTTCGGTCAACTCCCGCTCCCGCCCCCGCTCTTGCCCTGACTGCGCCTGATCCACGACTACGCGCGCCACAACGGCCACGCCGACTTCCTCAGGAAAGGGATCGACGGGACGGTCGGCGCCTGGGCTCTCCCGGCGCGGGGTGCGTACGGGTGTTGGCGGAAGGACTTCCCGTACGCCTTCACCCTTCTACATTGGTTCCCGGATCATTGTCCGCGAGGGGGGCATGGGATGGACCCGATCGTGCTGGCGGCAGGGACCGCCTTGGTGAGTGCGATGGCAACGGACGGCTGGATGCAGGCGAGAACAGCCACCGTGGCGATGTGGCGTCGCATCCGCCCCGACCGTGCCGACCGCATCGGAGCCGAACTGGACGTCCTTCGCACCCAGGTGCTCGCCGCGCGCGAGGCGGACGACGAGGACACCGAGCAGGCGCTGGCCGGGGCCTGGCGGCTGCACCTCCAACAGATCATCGACGCCGATGCCGGCCTCGCCGCCGAGCTGCGGCGGCTGCTGGACGAGCACCTCGGGCCGGTGCTGCCGGAGGACGAGCAGGCCCACGCCAGGTCGATCGTCATGAAGGCCGAGGCTCACGACAACGCCCGGGTGTTCATGTCGGCGCGGGACCAGCACATCACCGGGGAATGACCGCGGGCATGAACACGCCTGCCGGCGACCGGGATCCGAGCCAGGTCCACATCGACGTAGAGGCCCACGACGCGTCCACGGTGAACGTGGCGGCCAGGGACATATACATCACGCATCCGGTCGCGAGAGACGATGAGCAGGACGTTCCCGTCCGCGCGTCCGTCGGCGCCCTCGTGCGGGTGGTGGCGCCTGCCCTTCTGCTCGTCACCGGTGTCGCCCTGATCGGTGCGGCGTACTTCCGCGGCGGCTGGAGCATTCGCGGCGCGCTCCTGCTCGCGGGCCTGGCCTGCGTAGCGACCGTGGTCCCGCTGGTGCGGTCCGGCGTTCGACGTCGGCGGCAGGCCCGGCTGCGCCACAGTCCCGATCTCGCACGCCGTCTCGAACGGCAGTTGAACGGGGCCGCGAAGCAGCTGTCCGGGGAGCTCCTCGCGGAGTGGGAGCGTGAGGAGAAACTGCGCAGAATCCCTCATCCTGGCCCGCTGCCGGTGCGCTGGGAGAACGAGGACGAGTTCACGGACCACTGGTCCAGCATCCGCGGGGACAACGAGCGCGATGAGAGGGTGGATCTCTCCGGCAGGATCACCGACATCGCGGAGGTGTACTCCAGGGTGCCCTCCGGCCGACTGCTCGTGCTCGGCGATGCCGGGGCGGGCAAGTCCGTGCTGGCCCTGCGCTTCGCCCTCGACCGCCTGCGGCGAGCCGCGCCCGGTGACCGCGTCCCCGTACTCCTTCCCCTGGCGTCCTGGGACCCGGAGCAGCGGGGGCTGGAGTCCTGGGCCGCCGATCGGCTGATCGTCGATCACCCAGCACTGGCGGCCCGGACCGTCTACGGGGAGACGGTCGCCATGGAACTCCTGCGCACACGTCGGCTGTTACCGGTGCTTGACGGCTTCGACGAAATGCGCCCTGATGTGCAGGCCGAGGCCGTGCGCAGAATCCGCGCCGCACTGCGCCAGGACGATCGGTTCGTGCTCACCAGCCGGGTGAGCGAATACAGGGCCGCAACGGAGGAGGCCGACGTCGCGCTGCCGGCCGCGGCAGCCGTACGAATCCAGCCCCTGAGCCTGGACGAGTTGGCGGACTATCTGCGCCGGACCGCGCGGAGACGGGTCGGCCGCGGCACGGTGTCGACCAAGTGGGACCCGGTGTTCGCCCGGCTGCGGGCGTCTCCGGGCAACCCGCAGAAACGGGTCCTGCGGAGTGTGCTGTCGACCCCGCTGATGACGAGCCTCGCCCGTATCGCCTACAGCGAGACGGACCGCGACCCCGTGGAGCTCCTGGACGGCCGCCGCTTCCCCACCCGCGAGGCGATCGAGGCGCACCTGTTGGACCAGCTCGTCCCCGCGGTCACCGACCGCGCGGAGCAGACCACCCGGTGGCTGAGTTTCCTCGCTCAGCGGATGGATTCCCTGAGCACCCAGGACCTGGCGTGGTGGCAGCTGAGCCCGGGGACAGCCCGGTTCATGCGGACGTTGGGGGTGACGCTGGCGCTGAGTGCGTCCACGGCCCTCATGTGGTGGCTGTACCACGACCGGCCGACGTCCTTGTTTTTCCTTTTCGAGATGCCGGCCTGGGTTCCGTTCGGACTGCTGTGTCTGGTCTCGGTCACCGAGGTGGCAGTCGGCAGCGGGGCGAGTGATCCGTCCCCACGGCACCTCCCACGCCCCGGGAGATCAGCAACGGCTCGCTTCGTGGTCGTTGCGGTGGTGCTGCTCGGTACCTGCTTCCTGTACCTCTGGCTCAGCGACAACCGGGCGTTTCAGTTGGTCTTTACCGCCAGCTGCGTACTCTTCGCCATATGCACCGGAGTGCTTCGGCGCAAGGGCCGGCTCACGCCCTCGCCGCAGGCTACGCCCGCACCAACGCTGCGAACCCTTCAGGACACCTTCGACCGTCGCCTCAGTGCCGCGACCGCCGACAGTCCCAAGAAGGCTCTGCGCGGGGACCGGCTCGCGACGATGGCGTCGTTGGGGCTGGTCAACACAGTGACGGGCGGCCCTCCGATCTGGCGCGCAGCCGTACTCATGGTCTTGCCGGTCCTGACCTGGTCGACCTCGGACAAGACCCCGGGTGCCGCAGCCGTCGGACCCGGCACCTGGGCGGTCACGGTCGGCGTCACGGTCCTCGCCCTCGCCGTATCGGGAGTGTTGATGTCCTCCTGGGTCGCCTTCGTCGCCGCCAGGGTGTGGCCGTGGGTCACGGGACAAATCCCCTGGAGACTTCTCGACTTCCTGGACGGCGCACACCAGCTCGGCATCCTCCGCCAGTCCGGCAGCACCTACCGGTTCCGGCATGCCAGGCTCCAGGAGCGACTCACCGCCCCGGACGGACATGCGGCCGCGCACCCCCGACCGGCGACCGGCGCCTCGCGGAGCGGCGCGGTCGCCAAGGTCCGCTCCGCAGTGAGCTCCCTGGCATCGCTCGTCATCATCTTTGGCGCGGGTGCGATGTGGGTGGGGTTCGACACCGTCCTGCAGAAGCATGAGGCGGGCCCGCGGAAGACCGTCCCCTCGGCTTGTGAGCTACTGGATCGGCGTGTCCTGGAGAAGGTCTTTCCGGACCTGAGCAGTTGGCGGAGCAACGAAGACCCCGACTTCTGCAAGTGGAGCTCGGGCGATGCGAACGGGAACCATCCGCTTGTAGGGCTCCGGACAGAACTATACGAACCCGGTTACGGGTACACCGCCGTCCAGTCGGCCAACCAATTCTTCGACTCTCGGGACGAAGCGCCACTCGTCGTCCCTTGGCACACAAGGTATCCCGCAGGGCTGGGCGACGAGGCCATCAGCGTGATCAAGTACGGCGACGCTCGTCCGGTGGCCGAGACCACGGTCCGCGTCGACAACCTGCTTGTCTGGGTGAGCTACGAGGTGACCGTGGACTGGGACTCACAAGCCTTGCTGTACGACGAGGGGCACGGGCGCCCCCGGCTGGTGACGGAGCTCCAGCAGGTCCCGGAGCGCCTGGCACGCACCGTCGTGACAGACCTCGGCCCCTGACGTCCGGGCGCGGGCGCGGTCGACGAACGTCACCCCTCCACCCGTCAGTCAGACACGCGTCGCCCTGCGATCCTCGAGGACGTCCGTCGCCGAACCCGTGCGCTGCATCCGCTGCCACCGCAGGCGGTTGCCCATCAGGGCCGTGACCACCGACTGGACGACGACCAGGTACATCAGCTGCCGGTAGACGAAGATCTGGAGCGGCAGCGTCCACAGGGGCTCGAACTTCTCCCGGTCCAGGCGCAGCGCGTACACCGCGCTGAAGACCTGGACCGCGGTGAAGGCCAGCCAGACCGCCGCCGCCTGACCCGCGCCCTGGAACAGCAGTCCGTACAGGGCGAAGACATCGACGAGCGGGGCGAGCAGCGGCAGGACCGTCTGGAACAGCAGCAGATAGGTCAGACCACGGCGGCCGAGCTTGCCCCCGGCACCCCGCTCCAGCAGCGCGCCGCGGTGCTTCCACATGGCCTGCAGCGTGCCGTAGCACCAGCGGTAGCGCTGCTTCCACAACTGCCGCACCGTCGAGGGGGCCTCGGTCCAGGCGATGGCCGACTCCTCGTAGACCACGCGCCAGCCGGCCCGGCCCAGGGCCATGGTGAGGTCGGTGTCCTCGGCCAGGGTGTCCTCGCTGACGCCGCCCACCCCCACGACCGCGTCACGGCGGAACGCCCCGATCGCGCCCGGAACGGTCGGCATGCACTCCATGACGTCGAACATGCGGCGGTCGAGGTTGAAACCGATGACGTACTCGAGGTGCTGCCAGCGGCCGAGGACGCCCTGCCGGTTGCCGACCTTGGTGTTGCCGCTGACCGCGCCGACGCGCGGGTCGGAAAGCGGCTGGATCAGGTTGAAGACCGCGTCGGGCTCGAAGACCGTGTCACCGTCGATCATGACGACTATGTCGAAGTGGGCCCAGGCGAGCCCGGTGTTGAGGGCGGCGGCCTTCCCGGAGTTGATCTGGCGGATCACCATGACCCGGCGGTCGTCGATCGCCTCGGCGATCTCGAAGGTCCGGTCGGTGGACCCGTCGTCGACGACGATGATCTGGACGGCCTGGTGGCTGGAGGCGAGCAGCGAACGCACGGTCGCCTCGATACCCGCTTCCTCGTTGTACGCGGGGACGATCACCGAGACCGGGTCGGTGAGCGGCGGGAAGCGCGGGCCGCCGCGGCGCCGGGAGCGCTTGGCCCGTACGCGCTTCACATGCACACGAGCGACGGTGAACAGCATCACCAGCCGGGCCGCGGTGATCACACCGGCCGCGAGCAGGAACCAGGTCATGCCGTCGGCGAAGGCCCGGGACGCCTGCTGGGCGCGGACGACCGCGGCACCCCTCCACTCGGCGGCCGTGGAGACGCCGTAGGTGGTGCCCTGAAGCCCGAGACCGGCCCCGACGGTCGTGTACCTGACCCGCTCGCCGCGGCCGGCGACCAGCAGCTTCTCGGTCTCGGCGACGGCGGCCGCCGAGTTGGTGAACTGGCGGACGGCACCCTGCTCGGAGGTCCGGGCGGGCTCGTCGGCGACGACGAGGACATAGCCGTCGACGATGGCGCGCCGTGCGGCTTCGCCCATGTCGCCGCAGAGGGTGGCGGCGCCCTCGGTGTGCGGGAGGCGCAGCAGGTGGGTACCAATGCCCGCCGTGCCGGCCAGGACGTTCTGGGTCAGGGCGAGTTCCAGACGGTTCCGGGGCACGGAGAGGCCGGCGAGATTGGCGTCCGTGTAGGTGTGCGAGCCGATCTCGTGACCCTCGTCCTTGATCCGGCGGACGAGGTCGGGGTGGGCTGCGGCCTGGGTACCGGTGAGGAAGAAGGTGGCCTTGGCCTGGTGCTGCTTCAGCAGATCGAGCAGACGTGGTGTCCAGGCCGGGTCGGGGCCACCGTCGTAGGTGAGGCCGACGGTACCGGGGGGCATCCGGGTCGCGAGGACTCCGCCGGTCTTCGGGTCCTGGCGCATGACGGGCCCGTACGTGAACGGCGGCTCCGGCTTGGCCGGGCACCGGGCGGCGGGCGCGGCGGTCGGGGCTATCTCGTGCCGCCCGTAGCCGCTGAAGATCAGGGCGGTGGCGGCGACAGCCAAGGTGAGGATCAGCAGCACCCAGTGAGCGCGGGGGTCCCTGCGCAGGGCGTGCCGGGTCACTTCGGCCCCTTGCCGTCCGCGGCTGGGCTGCGCCGGGGCGCGTTGCCGGAGTTCCCGGGAGGGGCACTCGCCGCCGGACTGGCCGCCGGGGGCGCCTTGGTGGTGGCGGTGGTGGTGGCCGTGCCGGCCCCGCCGGTACCGGGGCTCCCCGACGCGTCGGAGCCGCTGGTGGCGGAGGCCGAAGGAGAGGTCGCGTCCGAGACCGCCTCCGCGTCGGCCTTGCCGTCGGCGGCTTCCCGGGACTCGCCGGTGGACGGGGTCGACTCGTCGGCCGCAGGGGGCGGATCCTGTCGGCTCTGGCTCCAGGGCAGCGGCCCGCCGGCCGGCCCGGCGCCGAAGAACCCGGCCAGAACAATGACGACGAAGCAGACACACGCGGCACCGACGACGACGGATGCGTACCTCATGAGGCGACGCCTGCGCCCCGAGGCATCGACGAATACCGCGTTCTCCTGTCGAGTCATAGCCGCGGATTGTACGGACTGAAGGACTCCACTTCGAAGCCAGGTACCAAACCCGACATTCTGTCCGCTATGCGCGGGGCTGCCCGGACCCCCCGCGGGCCGCGGATGCGCCCTATGGCGCCAGCCGCGCCGTGGTCGATGCCCCGGTAGCGTCGGCGGGTGCGGTCGATTGCGCCTGGCTCCCGGGGTACAGGCCCGGCGCATGCACAGGACGCGGAAGCGGAGGCAGCCGGCGCAGGGCCGCGACCGCGACGACGGCCGCGACGGCGGCGAGCACGAAGCCGTACGGCGGGGTGTGGCCCGAGGGCGCGGTCTCGTACACCAGGCTCACGGAGAGAACCATCAGCACTCGGACGATCCGGCCGCCCCATGCAGCGGCGGTCGCGGCGACCACCGCCATCCCCCACAGCAGGTACCACGGCTGCACCATCGGCGAGAGCGCGACCAGTGCCAGCAGCGACAGGCCCAGACCGTGGACGGCGTGGAGGGCCGGACGGCCGCGCCACGGGAACAGCGTCCGGAAGGCGAGGAAGGCGATCACCGCGAGCGCTGCGGCGAGACCGAGGCTCTGCACGGCCCCTTTCACGGTGACCAGGTCCGCGCCCGCCACCGCGTGCGCCAGCGCCCCGGCGGCCTGACCGAGATCGCTGGAGAGCGACAGCGGCGTGTGTATGGTCCCGGCGACACTCTGCGTCCGCAGCCAGCCGAAGCCGGTGCCGCTGAGGAGAGTGGCGCCGGCGGCGACCGCGGCGGCCACCAGGCCGGGACCGAGGAATCCCTTCAGTACGCGCCGGACGAGCGAGCCACCTCCCTGACGTACGACGATCACGCCGATGAAGAGCAGGGCGACGGCCGCCGGGGACTTGATCATCATGGCGAGGGCGACGACCCCGCTGCCCAGCAGCGGGCGCCCGCGCAGCGCGCAGACGACGCCGGTCAGCATGAGGCCGATCATCAGCCCGTCGTTGTGCGTCCCGCCGACGACGTGCAACAGCAGGAGGGGGTTGAGCGCGGCCAGCCACACCGCGCGGCTCTGACTCGCGTCGCAGGCGACGGCGAGCTGCCGTACCGCCCAGACGATCAGCACGAGCGCGGCCACGGCGACCAGCCGCATCCCGAGCACGGCGGGCACGAGTGTCCCGCCCGTGACCCACACCACCGCCTTCGCCAGGACGAGGAAGACCGGCCCGTACGGCGCCGGGGTGTCGGTCCAGTGACCGCCCACACTGGCCGCGGCGTCGGCGCCTCGTGAGTCCGGAGAGAGGACCGACGGCCCGTGCGTGTAGACGTCATGGCCATCGAGGACCATCGCGCCCTGGGCGATGTAGCTGTAGACGTCCGCGCTGTGGAGCGGCGGCGCGAGCACGAGGGGCGCGGCCCACCAGCCGAGCGTGACGAGAGTGTCCCGTACCCCGGGGCCCTCGCCCTCGGCGAGCAGCCGCCCGTACGCCCACCAGGCCAGGACCAGCAGCGTCAGCCCGGCGTACGCGAGCACCGCCGCCGCGATGGTCACCCCGGACCCGTGCGGAACCCACATCCCCCACGGGTCACGAACCGGCAGGGCCCCGGCGACCGTGCCTCCGGCCGCGATCGCAAGTGTTCCGATAGCCCCCAGCCGGCGCACCCCGGTCGCACTCCGCATCCACATGAGCAGCAGGTCCATTCCCACCCGGTTTGCCGGATCGCACGGTTCACGCGGATCGTACGGATCGCGCGGATCGCAAGGATTGCCGAGCTTACAGCGCCCGCCCCCGCCCGCTCAGTGGGCGAGGAGCATGTACGTGTTCTCCAGCTCGTCCTGCACCACGTGGGCCTTTCCCGCGACCGTCCGCACGATCACGTCGACCTCCGGGATGTGGACCCGGTACTGCCACCCCTGCGGGAGCCGCAGCCGTCCGCCGAGTGTGGCCAGGGAGTCCATCGTCTGGCTGTCGTCCACCGTGTGGGAATACGCCTGCAGCACGTACGCCCGGTCGCCCGGGGCGATCAGCGCGTACATCGGTTTGCCGGCGGACAGGACGTACTCGGTGTCCCGCTCCACCGTGGAATCGACGTAGTACTTCTTCGCCGTCGCCCCGGTGACGTCGATCTCCGGAGGAATGCGGAGCTCGGCCGCCCAGCGGGCCTCCAGGCCGTCGAACATCGCGGTGTCCCCCCACGCGTACGTCGTGACCTCGTCGATCGTCCAGAAGCGGGGGCCGTTCAGGAACACGATCGGCACCTGGAACTGCCCCGCCAGCGCACGGGGGTCGAGCGCGTTCCACTTCTCGGGTGGACAGTCGTTGAGACCGAAGGTGTTGTAGACGGCCGCCTTGAGTCCACCGTCCTCGTCCGGCGAGATGAGAATGACCTCGCCGTAGCGGGCGTTCCGCAGACCGCTCAGGTGCCGGGACGGTTTCGTCGTGTGGGACATGGTTCCTCCGGGTGGTGAGGCGCGGCGTCCACACCATCAAGCGCAGCACACCCCTGGCGAAGTCGCACTCCGTCGCCGATCTCGAACCACACCGTCTTGCCGATGCCGCACTCCCGCGGATACGCACCCCACGCGTCGGCGAGCGCGGCCACGAGCGTGAGCCCGCGCCCCGACTCGTCGTCGGGCGCGGCCACACGCGCGCACGGGAGCGCGTCGCTCGCGTCGGACACCTCGACCCGCAGCGTCGCCCCGTCCCCGCCCAGCACACACCGCGTCCACACCTCACGGCCCGGCGAGACCCGGGCGTGCCGGCACGCGTTCGTCACCAGCTCACTGAGCAGCAGTACGGCCGTCTCGGTCATGTCGTCCGGGATCTTCCAGTCCCTCGCCTGCTCGGCCAGAAGCGCACGGGCGCGGCCCGCACTGCGTGGGCTGCGGGGCAGCCGCCACTCGATGTGCTGATTCATGGCTCATACGGTGCTGGCGCAGGCATAGCCTCGTGGAGTAACTGCGTGGGTACGAACCGTGGTTGTACCCAGTACGTCCCGGGGAGGCGGGCCCTTGAGCGAGGCATGGCGCTACTGCGGCAACCAGATCAAGCTGTGGCGGACGGAGGCCGGGATCACCCGGGAGCAGCTCGGCAAGGAAGCGAACTACGAGTACGAGTCGGTCAAGTCCATGGAGCAGGGCCGCCGCAGACCGACGGTACGGCTGCTTCAGATCGCGGACCAGATGTGCGGGGCGCAGGGGAAGCTGCTGGCGGCGCAGGAGTTCCTGAAGCCGGAGCCGTTTCCGGCGCGGTCGCAGGAGTTCATGGCCCTCGACGCCGAGGCCATCGCGCGGCACTCGTACGACACGGTGCTCATCCCCGGCTTGCTGCAGACCGAGGAGTACGCCCGCGAGCTGATCAGTGAGAGCCATCCTCCGTTGGACGACGAGACGGTGGAGTCGCGTGTCCGGGGACGGATGAAGCGACAGGAGGCACTGACATGCAGGCCGGGCAAGGTCTTCAGCTTCGTACTGAACGAGGCGGCGCTGAAGTCCGAAGTCAGCGGAAGGAAAGGGATGCGCCGTCAGCTGGAACACCTCCTGAACATCGGCACGTTGCGGAACGTGTCGATCCAGGTGCTGAGGACCGGACGGTGCAACGGTCTGGCGCTCAACGGCTCGTTCGTCCTCCTGGAGACCGAGGACCACCAGCGCTTTGCGTACGTCGAGGCACCCGAGACGAGTGCGCTCTACTCGGAACCCGGCACGGTCAGCGCACTGACTGAGGCACATGGCATGATCCGCATGCAGGCCCTCGGTGTCGAGGAATCGGCCGACTTCATCAGGCGAGTGGCGGAGGAGCTATGAGCGGCGAACTGACGTGGTTCAAGTCCAGCTACAGCGACAGCGAGGGCGGCGACTGCGTCGAAGTCGCCCTCGAATGGCGCAAGTCCACGTACAGCGACAGCCAGGGCGGCGACTGCGTCGAGGTCGCCACCTGCCCCCACACCGTCCACGTCCGCGACTCCAAACTCGGCGCCGCCGACACCAGCCCCCGCTTCGCCGTCGCCGCCCTCGCCTGGACCGCCTTCGTGGCCGAGATCCGGGATTCGGGATCCGGGCGCCTTATATAAGGAATGGGCAGTCGACGGCGGCTGGTACACCTGCGCCGCCACTGGCGGTCGAGGCGCTGGTGTGCGTGACCGGCCGGCCGCGCGAGGAATGCGCGCGCCGTGGGGCCGAGCTGGAGCGGGATCCGGGCGTGGACAGCCTGTCGCTACTCGAACTGGTGGTGACCCTCCAAACCCGACTCGCGATCTCTGTGCCGGATGAAGTCACCGCGCGTATCCGAAGGGTCGCAGACTTGCAGGATGCGGTGGCCCCACTCGTGGCGGCCGCGTCCTCGTCCGAGCCGACCTCAAGGACTCTCTCGTGAGCGAACGCGTCATCAACCCCCGCAGCCGCGGATTCCTCTTCCTCGACTCCCACCCGGCCGGCTGCGAACGGCTCGTCAAAGACATGTGGCAGGCCGTACCGGCCCCGTCGTCCGTACCGGACGGGGCCGGGCCGGTGGCGCTCGTCATCGGCTCCTCCGCCGGGTACGGACTCGCCGCGACGATCGCCGGGCTCGCCCGCGCAGGAATCCGCGGCATCGGGGTGTGCTTCGAGAAGGCGCCCACTGAGCGGCGCACCGCCACGGCCGGCTGGTACCGGACCGCCGCCACCGCCGAACTCGCCCGCGCCCACGGCCGGGACATGGTCTTCCTCAACGGCGACGCCTTCAGCAATGCCATGAAGGACCAGGTCGCCGACCTCCTCACCGAGCGGTTCGGCGGGCGACTGGACTACCTCGTCTATTCCGTCGCCGCCCCGCGCCGTACCGACCCGGACACCGGCACCACGTACGCCTCTGTGCTCAAGCCGATCGGCCGGCCCTACCGCACCAAGACCCTCGTCTTCGACGACCAGGGCGCCCCGGAGGTCAAGGAAGTCGAGACCGCGCCGGCCGAGGGCGACGACATCGACCAGACCGTCGCGGTGATGGGCGGGACGGACTGGGAACGCTGGATCGACCACCTCGCCGGCCGCGACCTGCTCGCCGAAGGCTTCACCACCGCCGCCCTGTCCTACATCGGATCGCCGCTCACCGCCGCGATCTACCGGCAGGGCACCATCGGCGCCGCCAAGTCCCACCTGGAAGCCACCGCCCGCACCCTCGACGAACGACTCGGCAAGCTGGTCAGTGGCCGGGCGGTGACCTCGGTCAACGGCGCCGCCGTCACCCAGTCCTCCACCGCCGTCCCCGGCATCGCCCTCTACATCGGCCTGCTGCGCGGCGTCCTCGGCCAGGCACTGGTCCCGCCCATCGGGCAGTTGGTCAAGCTCTGGGACCAGCTCACCGGCGCCCACCCGCTCACCCGCGACGACGAGGGCCGAGTACGCCTCGACACCTGGGAACTCGCCGACTCCGTGCAGGCCACGGTGGCCGAGCGCTGGAAGAAGGCCACCACCGACACCATCGGTGACCTCGCCGGCCTGGACTGGTTCCACGACGAAGTACGGCGCCTGTACGGCTTCGCCGTGCCCGGCGTCGACTACACCACGCCGGTTGAGACCGACGTGCTCTGGCCCGACCCGACCATCTGAACACCCTGGAGGAACGCCATGCCCGTGGCGTCCGACGAGCAACTCATCCGCTGGTGGACCGCCTTCGTGACCGAGATCCGGGATCCGGGATCCGAGCGCCTTATGTAAGGAATGGGTGGTGGGTTCAACCCACCCACCCTCCCAAGTGCCCACCGCACCACGGGAGATGACATTTCGTGACCGGCTTGCCACGGGCTGTCGCGACCCTCTAGCGTTCGCAACAACAAACGACCCCGACCGGGTGCTACCAACACCCGCCGGGGTCTGACCTTCAAGATCGCAGGAGTCGATCTCGTGGCTGCTCAAGACAATAGCCCTGCCCTGCCCGCGCCCGCACACCCCATGGCCAAGCCGGGCTACGGCAAACGCACCGCCCCCGGCCAAGTGCCCCGCCGCAAGGGCGACTTCGACCATCTCCCCGCCCGCGAGGCGGAGATCGCCGCCTTCATCGACCGGCTCCCCGAGGGCGCCGCGATCGACATCAAGACGCTCGCCCGCGAACTGCCGCGCTACGGCCAGCAGGCCGTGACCAAGGCGCTGGGCGGCCTTGCCGCGGCCGGGCATCTGCGGCGCGTGCGCGAGTCCGTCGGGGAGGGGCTGTCGCAGTGGGTGTTCCGTACGTACTTCACCCGCACCGCCCGCGACAGCGCCTGGTGGGCGCGGTTCGTCCGCGGTGACGTACCACCCGAAGAGGCGACCCCCGAAACCCCCGAAACCACCGAGCCGCCCTCGCAGGCATACGACACGCTCGCCCGCGCCGGGCAGACCGACCCCCGCATGACCCTGTCCGCCGCCGAGTGCGACGCGCTCGAAGCGCTCGCCGCGCAGTGGTTGGCGCACGGGGCCACCCCGGACCAGCTGCTGCACGCCCTCACGTCCGGCCTGCCGGAACAGGTCCACTCCGCCGGCGCCTTCGCCCGCCGCCGCCTGATCGCCAAGATGCCGCCGCCCGCTCCCGTACGACCGCGGCGCCGCACGCTCGTCGAATGCACGGAATGCGGGGTGCCGGGCACGCCGGAGGCGCTGCCCGACGGGGTGTGCGACGGCTGCCGCGTACCGCTGGAGCCGGGCGAGGTACGGCGCAGGGTGGCGGCGCTCAGGGGTGAGCTCTCACCGTCCAGGTTCCGGACCGGTACCGGCACTCCTCCCGTGGAGGCATGCCGGCTTTGAGCATCGGCTCCTGGCGGATCCGATCGAGAAGGCGCGCGACCGGCGACCGCCGGGCAGAATCGCCACCGACCGATCCACATCCGTCGCCACGCTGTCGCCTCCGGGCGCGGCGCAGGGTCTCAAGCGGCGTGGGCCTCGAACCAGACTGAGCCGAGATCGTGCCCGGAGGTCAGACGTACGTCCGCGTCCAGGGCGGCCGCGAGACGCCTGAGCAGCGCCACGGTCGGGGCCGTGCCACCCTCCTCGATGCACTCGATGTCGTCCTGCGACATACCCGCACGAGCGCCCAGCTCCTGAGTGGTCAGTCCCAGCGCGTTGCGGCGATCGTAGAGAGCCTTCCCGAAGGCCAGCGCCTCGCGAATCGCGATGCGCTCGGGATCGTCGGTATCGACATCCGAGGGGACCCACCGGCTGTGCTGCACGGCCATCACACCTGCCTCTCGTAAGTCGCGGTCACTGGTCCATGATGCTCTGTCTCACAGATCTTCTGGGCGCGGACCGCACGGTCGATCTGGGCCTGATCGTGCTGCTTGGTCTTGCGAAAGACAGTGAGCAGCACGATCGTCCTTGCCGGAGTGATCCAGTACGTGATCCGTGGAGCGATGCTCCTCAGCCGCAAACGAAGCTCCCGGACCGGGCCTTCGAGATGATCCGACCACGGCCCTCCGAGCTCCGGCCCGAGCTCGGCAAGCAGGCCTGCGACCTCGTCAACTCGCTTGAAATCGTGATCGCTGAGGCTCGCCAGCCACTCGCGCACCTCCGGCTCGATCTCGAATCCGTATAGGTCACCCATACGGCTCATAACCAGGAGGCGAGCATCCAGGTCACGGCCTGCCGCACGTCACGCACCTACCAGGCCACCGGCGGTTCGATCGGGAAGCGGCGGATCGTCTCCGTGTCCCAGTGCACTCGCTCCGGCGGCATCGCGAGCCGCAGGCCCGGCCGCCATCCGCGGTGTCCCGCTTGTGCTTCCTCCGCGCTGTACCTGTGCCGAGGATCCCGACACGCCTGATTGGGCCGTCCGAGGAGGGCCCACCGGGCAGAATCGGCAGCGACCGATCTGCATCCGTCACCGACTCAGGGGGAGTCATGACAGCCACCGGCACGGAGATTCCCGGACCTACGGGCCTGCCGCTTCTTGGCTCGATGTTCGATCTCAAGCGCAACTCACTCGGTACGTATCTCAACGCACAGCGGGAGCATGGGGACGTCGTCAGGTTCACCGCGGGTCCGCCCGGACTGCGGGTGGAGTTGTACGCGGTGTTCTCGGCGGAGGGTGCCCAGCAGGTGCTGGCGACCGATTCGGCCAACTTCCGCAAGGACAACGCCTTTTACCAAGAGGTCCGGGAGTCGTTCGGGAACGGCCTGCTGACCAGCCAGGACGAGGACTATCTCAGGCAGCGCCGCCTTGTGCAGCCGCTCTTCACCCGCCGCCGGGTCGACGGCTACGCCGAGGCCGTCACCGACGAGACCGCCTCACTCCTGGCGGGCTGGCGCAACGCGCCCGACGCCACCGTCGATGTCGTCGATGTCGTCGACGAGATGACGCGGCTCACTCTGCGCGCGGTGGCCCGCATTCTGTTCGGCGTGGACGTCGAGGCCGCGGTCGACGTGGTGGAGCGCTGCTTCCCGGTGATCGGGAGCTACACACTCCAGCGCGGATACTCGCCCGCCAATCCGCCCCGCAGCTGGCCGACTCCCTCCAACCGCAAGGCCGCCTCCGCGATGGCCGAGCTGTACGCGGTGTGCGACCGGATCATCGAGAAGCGGCGCGCGGAGGGTGACGCGGCGAAGGGCGACGACCTGCTGACTCTCCTCGCGCAGGCGGGGAGCGCGGAGGACGGCAGTCTGGACGCGGCCGAGATCCGGGACCAGGTGCTGGTCTTCCTGCTCGCCGGGCACGAGACGACGGCGACATCGCTCGCGTTCGCGCTGCATCTCCTCGCCCGCCACCCCGAGAAGCAGGAGCGGGCGCGTGCGGAGGCCGACCGCGTACTCGCCGGGCGGACGCCCGAGGCGTACGACCTCGACGCGCTCCCCTACCTCACCCAGGTGCTGAAGGAGGCCATGCGGCTGTACCCGGCCGGCCCCGTCATCGGGCGGCAGGCGGTTGCGGCGGCCGAGATCGGCGGGTACACGATTCCGGCCGGCGCGGATGTGATCGTGGCGCCGTGGGTGACGCACCGGCATCCGCGGTACTGGGACGATCCGGAACGCTTCGACCCTGACCGCTTCACCCCTGAGCGGGAGAAGGAGCGCCCCCGGTACGCCTGGTTCCCCTTCGGCGGCGGGCCGCGGGCGTGCATCGGCCAGCACTTCTCCATGCTGGAGTCCGTGCTGGCGCTCTCGATGATCCTGCGGTCGTACGAACTGCATGCGGTGGACGTGGACGTCCCCGTCGACACGGGCATCACGCTGCGGGCCGCGGGGCCGGCACGCTGCAGGCTGCGGCCGCTCAGCGAGTGAGCGGGGTTGGGCGCCTGCGGCGATGAGGTCTCGGGCACCCGAGGGTGCCCGAGCCCTCACCTGCAGCAGATCGTTCGCCGGGAAAGCAGAAGTTCGGTTCGATACCGCCGCGCGATGATGCTCCTGGCCTCGGCCGACGGGAACCGCGTGCCGGGCGATCGCAACCGCTCACGCCGGCGGAGCCGGACAGTGAGGTTCCGTTTCTAGGTCCGCCTCCGACACCCCGTCAGCAACATCGCGGGCCCCAACATGTTCCCTCGCGACGAGCTGGGCCGGATCACTCCGGCCGCACACTCCAACGGCCGCCGTGTGGTCACCGACGACCAAATGAGCCTGCTCGCCGCTGTGTTCGACGTACCCCTGATCGGCGAAACCCACCAGCCCCGCTAGCATGTTCGAGCTCGCAACGATCATGTTGAAATGCGAAAAACCGGCTGGAAAATTGATATCTAGGGTGACGCGAGGGTTTTCGCGAACAGACGGCAGCCTTCGGTTGGCTGCATGGCGTCAACCACGCGTCATGCTGTGGGGCGCGGTGAGTGTGGTGGCCCTCGGATTCCTCATCGCACTGGAGATCGCCGCGCGCCGGTACGGCGAGCCGGGGCCGATCACCGCCCAGGCGCGAGAGGTGATATTCGCCCCCAAATCGGGGATGGGGTTGTACGCCGGTATGGCGTTGATGATGGTGGTGCTCACCTGGCGGCAGCGGTTCATCGCCGTCGGCGCCGCGATCGGCATCGACGTCGTCTTCTGGCTCGTGCGGTGGGCTGTCGATGCCGAGATGATGTTCGGCAACGGCGCGTTGTGGGTGACTTTGGCCTGTGCCGTCATCGCCGTCACGCGCCGCACCGGCCGGGAGCGTGTCCTGCTGCTGAAAGGCGTCGGACTGGCCCTGCTGCTGGTGGTCGGCGGCAAGACCGGCCACACCTGGCTGCTGATCACGTCGAAGACCCGCCCGATGGTGCTCGACCAGTACGTGGCGACCGCCGATCACGCGTTGGGCAACCCGTCGTGGCTGGTGGGCCGGATTGTCGCGGCCACCGGCACGGTAGGCGCCCACGTTCTCGACTGGGTCTACCTTCAGCTCGAGGTGGCCGCGGTCGTCGTCGCGCTGTACCAGCTACGCAAAGTGGCGGTGGAGCGCCGCTTCCCGGGCCATCATCTGGTGAGCACCTTTCTGGTCATCGGCCTGCTCGGGCCGGGCATCTACATGCTCTTCCCGGTGGTCGGACCGATCTTCGCCTACGGTGCCGACGGGGGGCACTGGGCGGTGGCCAACCTGTGGCCGGACACGCCGCCGCCGGTCAGCACCCCGCACCCGATGCCGTTCGACGAGATCACCCCGCGCAATTGCATGCCCAGTCTGCACACGGCGTGGGCTACCGCGCTCTTCATTCATTCCCGCAAGGGCCCGCGGGCTCTGCGATTCGCAGGCACGTTCTGGCTGATCGCCACGCTCGGCGCAACACTGGGCTTCGGCTACCACTACGGCGCGGACGTCGTCGCCGGTGTCGTGTTCACGCTCACGATCGAGACGGCGCTGCGCTCGCTCGACCGCGGCTGGGACCGGCCGGGAATCCAGCTGGTCGCCTACGGCACCGCGGTCTTCGTTGCACTCCTGGCGTCGTATCGCTACCTGTCGATGGAGATGGCCGAATATCCATGGGTGTTCGGGCCGCTGCTCATTCTGGCGATGACCTCGGTGGTCTACGGCTACGTACGGACCACCAAGCGGTGGGAACGGAAGGACGTGTCGGTGCATCTGCCGGAACCGCGACGCGAACCGCAGCCCGAACTGGTGTGAGTCATGGTGCAGCGGCTCGTGGGCTGAGCGCCTCCCGGGTCCGGCAGGTGATGGACGGGATTCTGCACCGGGTGCGGACCGGGGTGCAGTGGCGGGACCTGCCCGAACGGTTCGGTCCGTGGAAGACGGTCTACGAACGGCACCGGCTGTCGTCGGCCGACGGCACCTGGGAACGCCTGCTCCAGCAGGTCCAGGCCGAGGCCGACGCGGCGGGTGAGATCGACTGGGACATCAGCAACGGGCCGTATCGGCAGGGCAAGTCCTAGGCGATGCGGTGCTCCAGCCGTCGGTGCTCAAGGACGTACGCGAGTGCATTGAGGATCAGCATGGTTGTGGCGAGGGCCGGCTGGATGGGCGGAACCCAGTCGCCGTCGACGAGGGCGGTGCCGGGGTAGAAGATCGCCGACAGCTGGGTGATCCAGTAGAGCGATTCGGTCACGACGATGACCTGGACCAGGGAGCGTGTCCAGGCACCCCGGTGCACCCACAGCAGGTACAGGCCGAGCAGGCCGAGTGCGGCGCCCATGCTCATGGTCTGGGCGTTGTGGAACTTGGCGTGCGGCGGCCAGTTGGAGTTGTAGATGTGGGTCTCGTTCCAGTCCGCGATGTAGGCACCGGTCATGGTGACCAGTGAGGTGAGGGTCAGCAGGACCTTTCCAGTGGTGATCTTGGGCATGGGATTTCTCCTCCGGGGGGTGTGAGTGCTGTGTGAGAGGGCGTGGTGGCGGGTCCCGGAACGGGTCAGGCAGCGATCTGATCGCGGAGCTTCCCGGCCTGTCGGCGGGCCTGCTGGTGCGCCTCGGCCAGGGACGCCTCGTGGAGCGGGACCAGGTGGGTCAGCGCCGGGACGAGGGGCGCCATGGTCAGTTCGGGCGTGAGCGAGGTGACTTCGAGGCCGAGCATGTCGTGCAGGATCGTCTCCAGCGCGGGCACGACGAAGTCCTTGCCGTGGTTGGGGGTGCCGGGGCCGTAACCGCCGCCGCGTGCCGAGATCACCAGGGCTGGACGGCCGGATGCCGCGGGCCCGTCGGCGTGGCCGAAGGTGCGGTCCTTGACGATGACCTGGTCCAGCCATGCCTTGAACACCGAAGGCATCGTGAGGTTGTACATCGGCACGGTGAACAGGTAGGCGCTCGCGCCGAGGAACTCCTCGATGAGTTCGTCCTGAACGGCCGCGGCCGCGGCTTGTTCCGGCGTGTGCCGGGCGGGGTCGGTGCTCCGGGCCGCTATGCCCGCGCCGGCCAGGTGGGGTACGGGCGAGGCGGCCAGGTCCCGGCGGACGACCGGCCCGTCCCAGGTGTCCCGGAAGGAGCGGGCGACCTGGGACGACACCGAATCGGCGCCGAGCGAGGAGGAGTCGATGTGGAGCAGGTAGGACATGAAGAAGCCTTTGCTGGTCGGGCTGGAGAACGGGGAATGGGCAGGGCGGAGCCGCAGGCTGGGCTCGTGCGGTGCGGGTGAGGTGACGGCGTCGATGCGTACGGGGGCCTTGCGGCTGCTTCGACGCAGCCCTCGGCAGGGGTGCGTCGGCCGTGCCGGTCACCTGCGCCGGCGTCCCGGCGCGGAGTGGGGAGAGCGGTCAGGCCGCGGCGGGCCCGGAGGTCGGTGCGTGACCGGTGGCGTAACCGTAGGAGCCGGCGATGACCTTCTTCGCCACCTCCAGTTCGGCCTCGTCGCGCGGCGCGTAGAACATGACGACATTGACGCCACGGTCGTAGAGCGGGTGCTTCTCGCCCCATCCGGAGGCCAGGAACGCGGCGTGGTCGGCAGGGTCCAGGGCCAGGTGCAGGCTGCCGTCGGCGTGCAGGTGCACGAACTCCGCGTCCCCGCGCGGCAGGAACAGCCGGGCACCGCGGGCGGGGGCGGCATCGCCGAGGAACACCGCCCAGGTGCTGGGTACGGAGATCTCGCTGCGGCCTGAGACGGTGCCGGGGAGCGCGGTGGCCATCCACCGCCGCAGTGCCTCCTTGATCTGCGGCGGGCTGGGCTGGGTGAGCTGCAGGTGCGGGACCTCGGGCCCGGTCTCGGGCCGGTCACCCGCACGCTCGGGCAGCGCGGGGAACGTCATGGTGGCGCCTCTTTCGGTGCTGCGGACGGCCCGTCGGCAGGACGGGCAGCCGGCTGATCGTCGAGCGGTCCGGCTGACTGCCGGCCCGCTTGCTGACACCACCAACCTAGTATCCTGTGCATAGTGGTTTCCTGCAGGAAAGTGCCCCCGTCGCTGAGTACGGGGACTGCGGGCGAGAGTGGAAGGAAGGGTGCCGTGACCGATCCGGCGCAGCAGGCGTGCCCGATCAACCCGGTGGTGGAGCTGGTGTTCAGCCGCTGGACCACCCCGATCCTGTGGGCCCTTGAACACCACGGCCGCTCGCGCTTCAACGAACTGCAGCGCCTCCTGCCGACGATCACGCCGAAGGTGCTCACCCAGCGCCTGCGTCAGCTGGAACGGGACGGCCTGATCACCCGCACCTACCATGCCGAGATCCCACCGAGGGTCGAGTACGCCATCAGTGAGCTGGGCCGCACCCTCGTACCCGTCTTCGACACCATCGCCGGCTGGTCCGATGCCCATCTGTCCCAGGTCACCGCCGCCCGCCGGGCCTACGACACGGCTCGCGCGGAAGAAGAAGCCTGGGCGGAGGGCTGAGGAGGAGGACCATCCGTGGTTGGCCGCCCTACCGGCGCCGGCGTGGCCTGTACGTGCTACAGCTGCCGGTGGCGGAAGTGGCTTCACGGCCGCGCAATGGGCCCCCTGCCCTTGCCTGCATCAACGATCCCTGCAAGACGTCACATGACCGCCCGGACAAGTCCTAGTTCACGCCGCGTGGGCGGAACTGGACGCTGATGCGGGGTCCGACCGGCCGCGCGGTCTTCGGTACGGCGTGCTCCCAGGTGCGCTGGCAGGTGCCGCCCATGACGACGAGATCGCCGTGCCCGAGGGCCTTGCGGACGGGGTCGCGGCGGCCGTTCCGGGGCCGTAGCACCAGATCGCGCGGGGCGCCGACGGAGAGGATGGCGACCATCGTGTCCTCGCGGGCGCCTCGCCCGATGCGGTCGCCGTGCCAGGCGACGCTGTCGTGGCCGTCGCGGTAGTAGCAGAGCCCGGCCGTCGCGAAGGGTTCGCCGAGCTCGTCGGCGTAGTGGGCGGAGAGGGCGTCGCGGGCCGAGGCGAGGACGGGGTGCGGGAGCGGGTCCCCCTCGCGGTAGTACGCGAGCAGGCGGGGCACGTCGACCTCGTGCTCGTACATCTGCCGGCGCTCGGCGCGCCACGGGACACCGTCGGCCAGCTCCTCGAACAGCGCGTCCGCGCCGGTGAGCCAACCCGGCAGAACGTCGAGCCAGGCCCCGTCGCCGAGCACGGTCCTGCGGACGTCCGTCAGCGGACCGAGGCCGATCTCGTCGGTCTGGTCGAAGAGCGACCCCTGCAGATGGACTGCTGCCATACGTCAAGGGTAACCAGAAAACCGAACACATGCGCTATTTCATTGAGGGCTGTCGCCGCCCCGCCGGGCGACGGAAACGGGGGTTCGGCCGGTGCAGCGCCCCCGTTTCCGTGGCCGGGCGGCCGGGGCGGGTGGTTCAGTGACGACGAGCCGGGGCGGGTGGTTCAGTGGCGACGACGCTCGATCGCGAAGGCCTCCACCGTGGTCGTGGCCGCCCCGCCGGTGACCTCACCGCCGACGGCATACACGCACCTGCTCTTCGGGGACTTGGGACACGACGCCCTCGCGGCGCCGAGGTCCGAGCGGGGAGTCGGCAGAGAGGGCAGGGTCTCCCAGGTATTGCCGACGATGCTGTACGCCTCCACCCTGTCGCTCACACCATCGCCGGAACCGTCGTCCCCGCCGACGGCGTACACGCAGCCGTTCCTTGTCCCCTGGGGACAAGGTGCCGCCGCCACCCCGAGGAAGCTGCGCGCTGTCGGCAGCGGAGCCACGCTCGACCAGAGGTTGGTGGCGGGGTTGTACACCTCGACGGCGTTGGACGGTGACGGCGACGTACCGTCCCCGGTGTCCCCGCCGATGGCGTACACGCACGTGTTCTTCGAGCCGAGCCCGGGCGGACAGGCTGCCCCGGTCGCCGCCAGACCCGCGCGAGCGGTCAGCAGGTCGGGGACTGTCGCCCACGTGTCCGTGGCCGGGCTGTACGCCTCGACCTTTCTCGACGGTGTCTGCGCCGGGTCACCACCGGAGGTGTCGCCGCCGATGGCGTACACGCAGGTCCCTCGCAGCCCCTTGACACCCCTGGGGCACGGCGCTGTGGCCGCTGCCAGGGATTCACGGGCGGTCGGCAACGCGCTCACGGTCTTCCAGGTGTTCGTGAAAGGGCTGTACACCTCCACCACCGCGCTGACGGCACCGCCGGGCTCCGTGCGCCCGCCGATGGCGTACACGCAGCCGTTCTTCACGCCCTTGGGGCAGCGGGCCGTCGTCGCGGCAAGATGGCTGCGCGGTGTCGGCAGGGCAGGAAGGTTTGCCCACGCGTTGGTCCGCGGGTTGAAGGCCTCCGCGCTGCCGGCCGCGGCAGCGCCTTCTCCCCCGATGGCGTACACGCAGGTGACCTTCCGGTCGTCCGGGCAGGCAGTCTTCGCCACCGCCAGGGCTTCCCTGGCGACCCCCAGCGGCTTGATGCTCAGCCATACGCCCTGGGCATTCGCGGAGGTCGCTGTCAACGCAAGCAGCGGCACAATCAGCGCGATCACGACCCGCCGCCACCGGGACCGCGCACCGGGCTGTATCGCCCGGTCAGAGAACGGATTGCCCACCATCGACTACCTCTTTCCGGCAGGCCGCGGCGGTGTACCGCGGCGCGAACGAGAGTTGCACTCACCTTCATCCACGGTCACGGTCGGCCACCGTGCCACCACAGTGCGGCCAACCGGCCCAAGCCCCGAAGCCCCCGACGTGGCACAAAACACTGAGCGTCTCGCCCGGCACCCCCGTAAGCTCGCGTCATGCAGGTGATCCAGTCGACCAAGCTCGCCAACGTCTGTTACGAGATCCGGGGCCCGGTGCTCGAGGAGGCAATGCGGCTGGAGGCAGCAGGTCACCGCATCCTCAAACTGAACACCGGAAACCCCGCCGCCTTCGGGTTCGAGTGCCCGCCGGCGATCCTCGAGGACATTCTTCGGAACGTCGGCGACGCGCACGGTTACGGGGACGCGAAGGGCCTGCTCAGCGCGCGGCGCGCGGTCATGAGCCACTACGAGACCAAGGGCATCCCCCTGTCGGTCGAGGACATCTACCTCGGCAACGGCGTCTCCGAGCTGATCCAGATGTCGATGCAGGCGCTGCTCGACGACGGTGACGAAGTGCTCGTACCGGCGCCGGACTATCCGCTGTGGACCGCCTCCGTCTCGCTCGCCGGCGGGACCGCCGTGCACTACCGGTGCGACGAGCAGGCCGACTGGATGCCGGACCTCGCGGACATCGAGCGGAAGATCACCGATCGGACGAAGGCGATCGTGATCATCAACCCGAACAATCCGACGGGTGCGGTCTACGACGACGAGATGCTGCGCGGGCTGACGGAGATCGCCCGCCGCCACCAGCTGGTCATCTGCTCCGACGAGATCTACGACAAGATCCTCTACGACGGGGCCACGCACACCCCGACCGCCTCGATCGCGCCCGATCTGCTGGTGCTGACCTTCAACGGGATGTCCAAGAACTACCGGGTGGCCGGCTACCGCAGCGGCTGGCTCGCGGTCTGCGGCCCGAAGGCGCACGCGGCCTCGTACATCGAGGGCCTGACGATCCTGGCGAACATGCGCCTGTGCGCGAACATGCCGGCGCAGCACGCCGTGGCCGCCGCGCTCCAGGGGCGGCAGTCGATCGAGGATCTGGTGCTGCCGGGCGGGCGGCTGCTGGAGCAGCGGGACGTGGCGTACGACCTGCTGACCCAGATCCCGGGCGTGACGTGTGTGAAGCCGAAGGGGGCGCTGTACCTCTTCCCGCGGCTCGACCCGAACGTCTACAAGATCAAGGACGACCGCCAGATGGTGCTGGACCTGCTGCGGGCCGAGAAGATCATGGTCGTGCACGGGACCGGCTTCAACTGGCGCGAGCCGGACCACTTCCGGATCGTCACGCTGCCGAACGCGAAGGACCTGGCGGACGCGGTGACGCGGATCGGGAACTTCCTGGACGGATACGGCCAGCCGTGACCCGGGCGATCCCGGTATCCCCGGGATCTTCGGACTCCACTCAACTTTAGACGGAATCTAAGCTAGGATGGCCGCAGAGCTACTGCAGGAGGCCATCCCCATGTACGAGCCGATCCGCTCGAAGTCGGTGCACTCGATGGCCGGCGAGACCGACTTCCCTCACCGCACCCGCGAGGAGGAGCTGGACATACAGCTCGCCGGCCATCTCGCCGCACTCCTCGCCGTCACCGACGAACTCGGGCTCGCCGCCGAGGCCGACCGCATCGCCGAGCAGGTCGCCCGGCTGCGCGGCGCCCCGGCCGCGCGCCACGCCGGACTGAGCGGCGCGGACCCGGCCGCCCTCCACCACCGCGCCCTCGCCCTCGCCGGACGCGCCCTGGTCGTCGCCGCCTCGCGCGCCGACACCGCCGCGGCGATCCTCGCGGCCGAGCGCATGGACGCACACACCGCCGCTCTGCGCGACACGCAGCTCGTCGGCGCCCCCTGACGGCCCCGGTCCGCGGGCCGCGGAGGCGCGCGGACCGGGTGCCACCATCGAGGAACGGCACCGCCGACGGACCCGCAGGCGGGTACGTGGCGGGGACGGGCCGGAGCCGCGGCAACCGGCGCGGCTCCCCTCGGCCTTCAGGATGTCGTGCTCGGCCCTATCGCTTGGACTTCGCCGCTGAGGACTTCGCCCGCTTGCGCCCTCCCGATGCCGCGGAAGGCGGACTGAGGACCGCGGAGAGACGCTTGGCGGCGTACTCGCGGTTGGCAAGCGTCTGTTCGCGACGGGCCTCGGGGAGATCAGGCATGGCCAGGAGCCGATCGCATGCCTGGTAGGAGCCCGGCCAGTCCCCCACCCAGTACGCGATGATCGAGAACTCGAACAACATTCCCCAGCGGTACACCCAGGGGCTGACGAACAGCAGATCGTTCGGAGCGGGCCGGTTGAGTCCGGCGCAGACGAAGGCATACGCGGCCCGGTAACGGCGCATGACACGCAGCCGTGAGGCCAACTCGTAGCAGGCTTCGAGGCGTTGGGGCCGCATCTCCCAGGCCTGCACGAGCGCATCCATGCCGCCCGGCCAGTCGCCCGTTTCGGCCTTGAGGATTCCGGCCTGGAGCTGTGCGTAGTAGACCTCTTCGGGCCAGGCACCCATCTTCGCGCGGCGCTCGTAGAGGGGGATGGCCTCTTCGGCCCGGCCCATGTCACGCATGGTCTGGGCCAGGTAGAAGACGGTGCGGGGGTTGTCGGGGTCCCGCTCGAGTTCGGCGCTCAGCAGGCGTGCGTCACGCTCGAACTTGTCGTGACGCGATCCTCCGTCGGCGTGGTCCACGATGACCAGGGCGTCGAGGTTCGCCTGATCGGCCGGTTCGTCGGTGGTGAGGTACTCGTGCGTGACACCTTCGTAGCGCCAGGCGAGGTCACCCCTGACCAGCCGCTTGATGCGGTACTCCAGGTTGCCTTCGTGCCGCAGCATGTAGGAGGCGGCGGTGAGCGGCGGGAGGGGGCCGTCCTGCCGGATCTCCAGGTCGGCGTCGACCAGGAGCAGATAGTCGGCCTTACCGCGCGCGTGACTGATGTTCAGGCTCCGGTTGTGACCGAAGTTGACCCACGGCTCCTCGTGGAGCTCACCGGGGATGCCCCTGAGTGTCTTGCGGATCAGTTCCTGCGTCCCGTCCGTGGACCCCGTATCGGAGATCACCCAGGTGGTGATGAGGTCACGGACCGATGCGAGACAGCGTTCGATGACGCCGGACTCGTTCTTCACGATCATGCAAAGGCAAATAGACGGCTTCACGTCATCACCGATCCCCGCGTAAGTGTGCGCGCGACGCTAGGGGCCGGCCGGCACGGAACCGGTCCGGCACGCCGATGCCTAGCCCCTTCGGGCGCCCCTTGCGCCGCCAATGTGTTGATCGTTCGGCGCGCCTGCTGACGAACGCCGAAGTCACGACCGAATCATGGCCAACGGCACACCGCAGGCGCTTTCGGACAAAAGGCGGCGAAGCGGGACGTCCCGGCCACCCCGTCAGGCCCGGGACGGCCCCGCGGGCAACGCAGGCACGACAGCCATGTTCCGGAGGACGGCCTGTGACTACCCAGCTCACGCACGAACAGCTCGAACTCAAGAAAGCAGGGAACTACATGAGTCCTGAAAACAGGACTGTCCTTGGGCTCGGCCCGCTGCCGCAGGGACGTAGATGGGTCGTCGGAGGCGCGATGACGTCGGTGGCGCTCATCGTGCTGGGCCTCAGCAGCCCCGCGCTGGCAACTGCGCCCACCCCTGGTACGTACGCCGACATGAAAGGCGCGTCAGTACTGGCCGACCAGTGCTACGACGAGGATGGTCCCTACGCCTTCCTGAACCGCGACGACAGGTGCAAGGACAAGGACAAGGGCAAGGTCGGCAAGACCGGCGCGACCGGCGCCACGGGTGCCACCGGTGACACCGGAGCCACCGGTGACACCGGAGCCACGGGCGACACCGGAGCCACGGGCGACACCGGAGCCACGGGCGACACGGGTGCCACCGGCGACACCGGAGCCACGGGCGACACCGGAGCCACCGGTGACACCGGAGCCACCGGGCCGTGCATCGAGTGGGACGCCGTCATCGAGGACGGGCACCTGGGCACGATCGGGACGTACGGGGAGCACGAGTACAACGCCCTTCTCTTCCAGGGGCAGGTGTACGCCAACCGAGACACTCCGCCGACCCCCGTCGATATCGGCAACAGCACACCGGTCAACACCACGCCGCCACTCACCTGCACCGTCGCCGTGACCTATGAGGAGGTGAGGACGGCCGAGCTGGACCTGGACGACCCGGCGACCCCCGTCCGGGAGACCGTCAACGACATCCGCAACGACAGGGTCATCATCAAGGCGCTGGAGACGGATGGCGATGCCCACTTCGCGGTGTGCAACCCAGTGGTCTACAGTCCGGCCAATCCGAGCGGCCTCGCCTGCGGTCCTTTCGTCGCCGACGATTTCATCCCGTAGGCCCCAGAGGCTCGAAGGTGGGGCAGGGTTCCAGTGGGGCTGACCCGGCCGGAACCTTGACTACCTGATGTGTGCCGTGCCCGGTTCTTAGCCGGGCACGGCACACGTGTTTGCGCCGGCGAAACTCCGGCCGGCCTACGCCGCACCTCCGAGCCGGACAGAAGGCCCTTCTGGTGGGCGAGCGCCATGATCCGCAGGAACGGGGCCAGAGTTCATGCACATGACTAGATGCGCGACGAGCATGACCAGGGTGCGGAGAGAAAGGTGCACAGAGAGAAGTGCCCGGAGCAGGTGTATGGCAAAAAGGGCCGGGGCCCGCTCCGTACGCCGTTGTACGGTGCGGGCCCCGGCCACGAGCGGGATGCGGGCTCAGCCCAGGCGGGCCACCAGCGCGCGGTACTCGTCCCACAGCTCCTTCGGGGTGTGGTCGCCGAAGGTGTTGAGGTGCTCGGGGACCAGCGCGGCCTCCTCGCGCCAGACGTCCGTGTCGACCTTGAGCAGGAAGTCGAGGTCCTCGTCGGCCAGTTCGAGGCCGTCCGTGTCGAGCGCGTCGCGCGTCGGCAGGATGCCGATCGGGGTCTCGACGCCCTCGGCCTTGCCGTCCAGGCGCTCCACGATCCACTTCAGGACGCGGCCGTTCTCACCGAAGCCGGGCCAGACGAACTTGCCCGCGTCGTTCTTGCGGAACCAGTTCACGTAGTAGATCTTCGGCAGCTTGGACTGGTCGGCGTTCTTGCCGACCTTGAGCCAGTGGGCCATGTAGTCGCCCATGTTGTAGCCGCAGAACGGCAGCATCGCGAACGGGTCGCGGCGCAGCTCGCCGACCTTGCCCTCGGCCGCGGCGGTCTTCTCGGAGGCGACGTTCGCACCGAGGAAGACGCCGTGCTGCCAGTCGAAGGACTCGGTCACCAGCGGGACGGCGGTGGCGCGGCGGCCGCCGAAGAGGATCGCCGAGATCGGCACGCCCTTCGGGTCCTCCCACTCGGGGGCGATGATCGGGCACTGCCCGGCCGGGACGGTGAAGCGGGCGTTGGGGTGGGCGGCCGGGGTCCCGGACTCCGGCGTCCAGTCGTTGCCCTTCCAGTCGGTGAGGTGCTTGGGCAGTTCCTCGGTCATGCCCTCCCACCACACGTCGCCGTCGTCGGTCAGTGCGACGTTGGTGAAGACGGAGTTGCCCCACATCGTCTTCATGGCGTTGGCGTTGGTGTGCTCGCCGGTGCCGGGCGCGACACCGAAGAAGCCCGCCTCCGGGTTGATCGCGTACAGCCGGCCGTCCTCGCCGAAGCGCATCCAGGCGATGTCGTCGCCGATGGTCTCCACGGTCCAGCCGGAGATCGTGGGCTCCAGCATGGCGAGGTTGGTCTTGCCACAGGCGGAGGGGAACGCGGCGGCGACGTACTTCGACTCGCCCTGCGGCGGGGTCAGCTTGAGGATGAGCATGTGCTCGGCGAGCCAGCCCTCGTCGCGGGCCATGACGGAGGCGATGCGCAGGGCGTAGCACTTCTTGCCGAGCAGCGCGTTGCCGCCGTAGCCGGAGCCGTACGACCAGATCTCGCGGGTCTCCGGGAAGTGCGAGATGTACTTCGTGGAGTTGCACGGCCACGGCACGTCCTGCTCGCCCTCGGCGAGGGGCGCGCCCAGCGTGTGGACGGCTTTCACGAAGAAGCCGTCGGAGCCGAGCTCCTCGAGGACGGGCCGGCCCATACGGGTCATGGTGCGCATGGAGACGGCGACGTACGCGGAGTCGGTGATCTCGACGCCGATCGCGGAGAGGTCCGAGCCCAGCGGGCCCATGCAGAACGGGACGACGTACATCGTCCGGCCGCGCATCGAGCCGCGGAAGATGCCCTCCTCGCCGGCGAAGATGGCCTTCATCTCGGCCGGGGCCTTCCAGTGGTTGGTCGGGCCCGCGTCCGCCTCCTTCTCGGAGCAGATGAAGGTGCGGTCCTCGACCCGGGCGACATCGGTCGGGTCGGAGGCGGCGTAGTACGAGTTCGGGCGCTTGATCGGGTCCAGCTTCTTGAACGTTCCCTTGGCGACGAGCTCCTCACACAGGCGCTCGTACTCGGCCTCGGAACCATCGCACCAGACGACCCTGTCCGGCTGCGTCAGAGCTGCGATCTCGTCGACCCAGGCGATCAGTTCCTGGTGATTGGTGGGGACGGTGCTGGGAGCCGCGATGTCGCGCGCCACGATCGCTCCTAAGTGAGGGGTATGAAGGTTGTTGCCCCGTGGGGGCTGCGACCCGGATGCTTCACTGCATCTGTCTCTCTGGCGCTCATCCGGTGCCGACCGCACTCATCTGATCATCGGTGGACTCTGCGCATATGTCCAGAGGGCCCCTCACGTGAGCATTAACACTCATGCCCGAGACCTACGGAGGCGTAGGTAGCATGCCGCCATGACAGCAGCCGCAACCGACGCGACCGAGACAGATCCACCGCCGGTGAAGCCGAGGCTGCGGGGGTGGCTGCATGCGGGGATGTTCCCCGCCGTGCTCATCGCGGGCGTCGTTCTCACCGCGCTCGCCGATTCGACACGAGGCCGCATTGCCTGCGGCATCTATGTGCTCACCGCCTGCGCACTCTTCGGTGTGAGCGCGCTGTATCACCGGGGCGACTGGGGCCCGCGCGCGACAGCCGTCCTCCGCCGGCTCGACCACGCGAACATTTTTCTGATCATCGCCGGTACCTATACCCCGCTGACACTGCTACTCCTTCCGGACTCCACCGGGCGAGTGCTGTTGTGGGCCGTGTGGGCGGCTGCGGTTGCGGGGATAGCGTTCCGGGTGTTCTGGGTCGGCGCCCCACGCTGGCTCTACACCCCGTGCTACATAGCGATGGGCTGGGCGGCGGTCTTCTTCCTGCCCGACTTCATGCGTGAGGGCGGCATCGCGGTGCTCGTCCTCGTGGTCATCGGCGGGCTGCTCTACAGCGCGGGCGGCGTGATCTACGGAATGAAGCGGCCGAACCCGTCACCGCACTGGTTCGGGTTCCACGAGGTCTTCCACTCCCTCACGCTGGCGGCATTCGTCGTCCACTACGTAGGCATCTCCCTGGTCGCCTACCAGCACGCATAGCGCGTACGCGTAACCCGCACCTACCCCCACCCCTCACCTCTCACCTCTCACTTCGCACCGAAAGGCCCGTGGCAGCCGCCACGGGCCTTTCGGCATATTGACGTCCGCCACCTTTTGAGAGTTACTGTCATTTGACACTGACTCCTACGGAGGTGGCCCATGGATGTGGCCCGGAACCCCCGCCGGTGGTGGGCGCTCGGCGCGATGGTCGCGTCGTTGCTCGTGCTCGGCTTCGACATGACGATCCTGAACGTGGCGCTGCCGACCATGGCCGGGCAGCTCGGTGCCACGACCGGCGAGCAGCAGTGGACGGCCGACGCGTACGTGGTCGTCTTCGCCGCGCTGATGCTCCCCGCCGGACTGCTCGGCGACCGCTTCGGCCGCCGCCGGATGCTCGTCACCGGACTCGGTGTCTTCCTCGCCGGCTCGCTCGTCGGCGCGTTCGCCGACGACGTCGCGGCAGTGATCGCCGCCCGCTCGGTCATGGGCATCGGCGCCGCGTTCGTCATGCCGCTCGGCATGGCCGTCGTACCGTCGCTCTTCGCCGGCGAGGAGCGCCAGAAGGCCGTCGGCGTCGTCACCGCCGCCTCCGCGCTCGGACTGCCGCTCGGACCGATCGTCGGCGGCTGGCTGCTCGACCACTTCTGGTGGGGCTCGGTCTTCGTGATCAACATCCCGATGGTCGCGATCGGGATCGCCGCGTGCATGTTCCTGCTGCCCGAGACGCGCGACCCGGCGGCGCCGCGGGTCGACACCGTCTCCACCGCGCTGACCGCGACCGGTCTCGGCGCGTTCATCTACGGGATCATCGAGGCGCCGGAGCGTGGCTGGAGCGACCCTCTGATCCTCGCGATGCTCGCCGCGGGAGCCGTGCTGATCGCCGCCCTGGTCGTACGGGAGCGGCGCTCCGCCCGCCCCATGCTCGACATGGAGCTGCTGGCCCACCGGCCGTTCCTGCTCAACACGCTGGCCGCGACTCTGGTGATGTTCGTCCTGTCCGGGCTGATGTTCGTGCTGCCGCAGTACCTGCAGGCGGTGCTCGGTCACGACGCCTTCGGGACGGGCCTGCGCATGCTGCCGATGATGGGCGGGCTCATGGTCGCGGCCAAGGGCAGCGGGCCCGCGGTGGCGCGGTTCGGGGCGCGCGGCGTGATCGTCGCCGGTCTGGTGGTGCTGGCGTTCGCCGGGTTCCTCGGCAGCGGCACAACGGTGGACAGCGGGTACGGATTCACCGCGCTGTGGCTCTCCGTCGCCGGGCTCGGCTTCGGCTTCTCGATGGTGCCCGCGATGACGGCCGCGATCGACACCCTGCCGCCGGACCGGGCGGGCAGCGGGTCCGGGCTGCTCATGACCGTACGGCAGGTGGGCAGCGCCACCGGGATCGCGCTGCTCGGCTCGCTGCTGGCGAGCGTGTACGCGAACCGGCTGCCGTCCGGGGCGCCGGAAGCCGCGGGCGACTCCGTGGTGGCCGCCCATCTGTTCGGCGATCCGGCCCTCGCGGCCTCGGCCGATGCCGCGTACCTCCACGGCATGTGCGTGGTCCTGCTGGTCTGCGCCGTCGCGGCGCTGGTCACCGCGCTGCTCGCGGCCGTTCTGCTGCCGAAGGCCCGGCCCGTGCAGGCGGCGGCCCCGGACATGGCCGAGGCCACAGCGGATGCCCGACAATGACGACCATGGCCGCCTCCGCACGTACGCCGCTCGAAGAGCACCAGCCCCCGATGGGGCTGCGCGAGCGCAAGAAACTCAAGACCCGCATCGCGATCCGCCGGGCCACGTACCGGCTGATCGCCGAGCAGGGCTACGAGGCGACCACGATCGAGCAGATCGCGGCGGCGGCCGAGGTCTCCCCCTCCACCGTCTTCCGCTACTTCCCCACCAAGGAAGACATCGTCCTCACCGACGAGTACGACCCGATCATGGAGCAGGCGCTGCGGGGGCGGCCGGCCGACGAGCCGCCCCTGGAGTCGCTGCGGTTCATCATCACGCACGCCGTCCGGGCCATCCAGGAGAGCGACCCCGACGAGATGTACCAGCGCACGAGGCTGCTGGTGGAGGTCCCGGCCGTCCGGGCCCGGATGACCGAGACCATGGCCGAGACCTCCCTCCTGCTGTCGCGCGCCCTCGCCGAGCGCACCGGGCGGGAGGCGGACGACCTGGAAGTACGGGTCTTCACCGCCGCCGTGATGGGCGCCCTGCGCGAGGTGACGATCTACTGGGCGGAGCACGACCAGCGAGGTGATCTGGTCGCGCTCCTCAACCGCGCTCTGGACACGCTCAAGGACGGCCTGACCCTCTGAGGTCTCCCTTACATATCCGGCGTCAACTCCCGCCTCAGGGCTTCCACTTCGGTGACCGGAGCAGCGCAGACGAAGCGCCGGCAGACATACGCGGCGGGCTGCCCGTCGACCAGCGGACGGTCCGCGAGCAGCGGAAACTCCCCGCCGTCCGGCTCCCCGGCGGCGACCACCGAGCCGGGCGCCGTCCCCAGCAGCGCCGCCCGGTGCAGCTCGCGCGCGCCCGGGTCACCCTGCGGCCCGACGACCGCGACCTCCCGCGGTCCGTCGAGCAGCGCCTCGGCGACCGCAAGCCCCCACCCGATGAACCTGGGCGCACGCGGACCGAGCGCCTTCACCACGCCCAACGCCTGCTCGGCAGCGGTCCGATGAGCCTCGGAACCCGTGTGCGCGGCGTACGAGACCAGGGCGCCGGCGGCGGCGGTCCAGCCGGAGGGGGTGGCGTTGTCGGTGGGGTCCTGGGGCCGCCTGATCAGCTGCTCCGCATCATGGGCGGTGTCGTACAACTGCCCTTCGGGGCCGGTGAACTGATCCAGGACGATGTCCAGCAGGAAACCGGCGAACTCCAGCCACGCGCCCTCGCCGCTCACCGACGCCAGCGCCAGGAAGCCCTCCGCGACATCCGCGTAGTCCTCCAGCACCCCGGCGTTCGCCCCGGCCTGCCCGTCCTTGGAGGTACGGCACAGCCGCGCACCGTCGTCCATGTGCAGCCGTACCAGCAGATCGGCGGCCTCCGTCGCCCGCTCGACCAGATCCGGCCGGTCGAAGTACCCGCCCACCTCGGCGAGTGCGGCGATCGCCAGCCCGTTCCAGGCGGCGACGATCTTGTCGTCACGCCCGGGCCGCGCCCGCTCCTCGCGCGCGGCGAGCAGCCGCGCCCTGACGGACTCGACCTGTGCGGCATCGGCCACACCGGCGTCCTGCGGCAGCTGGAGTACCGAGGCCCCCTCCTCGAACGTCCCCTCCTCGGTCACCCCGAAGTACCGGACCGCGAACTCCGCGTCCTGCTCGCCCAACACCTCTGCCAGTTGCCCGGGCGTCCAGACGTAGTAGGCCCCCTCCACATGCTTCCCGGTGCCTCCCCCAGAGCCTTCGGCCTGGGGGTGCCCCCATCCGTCTTCGACGGCACTGTCCGCGTCCAGCGCGGACGCGAAACCGCCCTCCGGTGTCCGCAGCTCCCGCACCATGAAGTCGGCGGTCTCCAGCGCGACCCGCCGGGCCAGATCACTGCCGGTGGCTCGCCACAGATGCGCGTACACCCGGCACAGCAGCGCGTTGTCGTAGAGCATCTTCTCGAAGTGGGGCACCACCCACTCACGGTCCACGGAGTACCGCGCGAACCCGCCGCCGAGCTGGTCGTAGATCCCGCCCCTGGCCATCGCCTCACAGGTGTCCGCGACCATCTGCAGCGCACCCTCGGCACCGGTCCTGGCCCAGTGCCGCAGCAGGAATTCGAGGGCCATCGACGGCGGGAACTTCGGCGCCCCGCCGAATCCGCCGTGCATCGGGTCGTACTCCCTGGTCAGCCCGAGCAGCGCCTGCGCGAGCTCCTCCTCGCCCGGCTGCCCCTGCCCCCCGTACGCGAGCGACCGCCCCGCCAGATCCCGGACGACCTTCCCGGCGACCTCCGCGACCTCTTCGCGCCGCCCGGTCCAGGCGCCGGTGACGCCTTCCAGGACCTGCCGGAAGGACGGCATACCGTGGCGGGGGGCCGGCGGGAAGTACGTACCGAAGTAGAACGGCTCGGCGTCCGGCGTCAGGAACACGGTCATGGGCCAGCCGCCCTGCCCGGTGGCGGCCTGCACGGCCTCCATGTAGACGGCGTCGACGTCGGGGCGCTCTTCACGGTCTACCTTGATGTTGAGGAAGTGCTCGTTCATGTAGGCAGCCGTTTGTTCATCTTCGAAACTTTCGAAGCTGAACACATGACACCAATGGCAACTGCTGTATCCAACGCTGAGCAGCACTGGTACCCCACGCTTGCGTGCCTCCCCGAAGGCCTCGGCAGACCAAGGCCACCAGTCGACCGGATTGTCGGCGTGCTGGAGGAGGTACGGGGACGTCTCATGAGCCAGGCGGTTTGGCATACCTCCATCCTGCCCCACGGCCCCCGATCAGCCCCGCGACGCAGCCATCAGGCAGCGGGCGCGGGGACTGCCGAACGGTCCGCCCATTTCCATACCGGGGCCACGCGCGAGTAATCCCAGCCATGGTTCCCCTTGACTCCTGGTCGAACCACGAAGCACCTGAAAACCGAAGCAACCACCCTTCGCCGCTCGTCGAACTCCATCGCGCCCGACATCCAGCGGTCGCGGATCGAATCCGGCAGCCGCACCAGCCTTTGCCCGTCGGAGAACAAGAGTCTCTCGATGGCTTCCTCCACGAGCGGGCCGCTGATCGCGCATCGCCCGCACCCCCGCCCCGCAGATCCGTTGCAGATGTAGTTGTACGGGCTTCTCCGGCTCCGGCTGCTCTTGGAGGCGCCCATTTTGCGATCACACACCACCCCGGGCTCGATCTCCGCACCGCAGTGCAGGAACCCACTCGCCGGACAACGGGGGCCGGCCTTCTCGCCGGTGAGCCTCGGCGCCCCGCTTCCTCGGTGCATGTACAGGCTGCCTGCCGCGAACGTGGCGCACACCGCCTGCCATTGCCCGGGGGTCACGATGACTGCCCACTGCCCCATCACGGGGCGTCCGGTGTCAGGGTCGACCAGGAGCTCACCACGATTGGCCCGATAGCCACACACCCGGGGTGCCGTCATGATCTGGGTGACGGTTTGCGGGTTGGGGCTGCCGCCGCGTGTTCCTCTGACACCCAGCCTCTCCCACTCGCGCGCGATGGCGTGGACCGACCTGCCCCCGATACGGTCCTCGATCGCCTTGCGCACCAGTGCCGCTTCCACGGGATGAAGCGTGGCCCTGTCGTCCTGCCAGCCGAACGGTCGGGGTCCACTGTGGGGGAGCCCGTCCATGGCTCGCGACCAGTGCCAGTTACGCACGCGCCTCTTTCTGATTTCTGTTTCGGCGGTCGCGGCCTCCAGCGAGCGCACGGCTCGCAGCAGCCCCTCCCTCGTATACGGGTCGCGCCTTCCGTCCTGATCGACGTAGACCCGCCCAGGTCGGCATACGAATGCCTCAAGGAACCTGGCGAAGTCCACCGCCCGCCGGTAGAGGCGGTCGTCCGCCACACAGACGACGCCACTCATCGGTGTGCCGTCGAGGATGCTGCCTCTCTTCAGGTCGGAGATCAGCCGGTCGAACCCGGGCCGTTCGATACCCGCTTTGGAGGCTCTTCGGCCGTTGTCCGTGTACGTCGACACAACGACGCAACCGTTGGCTCTTGCGGTGAGTTCGTTGATCCGATGCTGGTTCCGGACTCCATGCTCGTCCCGCTTTCGGGAGTCATCGGAGGTACGCGCGTAGGAAGCGACGGGAATCGGCTTGTCTTCCATTGGTCCTGATATGCGTGCCACTGTCGTTCTCCGCTCTTCTCGACCATACGTCCGACATCCACTGAAACGAGCGAGGACCGGACAGGACACGTGATCGCCGGACTCCCTCGCGCCGACGCGCGTCACGCAGGACACTTGGCGCCGGAAGCGGAAGCTCTCGGAGGGGGACCCACATGCGGGACAGCCATCGGGCGGAAGCCGAGCGGCTGTTGGTACGTGCCGTCGAGGAGGAGGTGCGCCGCTCCGGCGGGCGCAGTGACTCCACGGCCTTGCTGGCGCGCGGCCGGGCGGCGCTGGACGAGCTGGCGGCGAGTGCGGACGAGGAGTACGCGGCGTATCTCCACGCGGTGGAGGAGGCCGAGGCCGGTCAGCTGTCGCTGGGCGAGCGGTTCAGCCGCCAGAACGTGTCGACTCCGGTGCTCGTCACGGCCGTTGCGGCGGCCGCGGCGATCGGTGCGGACATGGCGTTGGGGACGGCTACGGGCACGGCGCTCGGCGCCGGGGCGGTGGTCGCGGTGGCCGGGGCAGCCGCGACGGTGACCAAGGTGACCGCGGCGCACTGGCCGGCGGCGCATCGCAGAGCCGGGGCTCTCGGTCAGCCGGGCGGGCCCGAGCAGCTGCGGCTGCAGTGGCTGACGGCGCTGGAGGTACGGGGCATCCGGCCGTTCCTGGACCAGCAGCGGATGCTGACGGCCTCCACGGCGCGTCCCGCGAAGAAGTCCGCGGCGGGGCCGCCGCTGCGCGGCGCGGACCGCAGCCAGGCGGCGCGCCGTCGTAGTGTGCTGGAGCAGTCGTTCGGGCATCTGCCGGAGCCCGTGGGGCCGTTCGCGGGCCGACGGGAGGCAATGGCACAGATCGCCCAGTGGGTGCATGCGGCGCGTGCCTCGACGGAGACGAAGCCGACGGTGGTGGTGCTGCACGGCGCGCCGGGGTCGGGGCGTACGACGCTGGCGGTGCGGGCCGCGCACCATCTGAAGGACCAGTTCCGGGGCGCGTGCCTGGTGGATCTGCGCGGCGGTTCCGCCGACGAGCAGCCGCTGCCCACCCGGGACGCGCTGCTGCACCTGCTGAACCGGCTGGGCGCGCCCCGCGAGCAGCTGTTGTTCCGCGAGCGGGCGTCCGCGGAGCAGCAGGTGCGGCGGCTGAGCGAGCTGTACCACCAGCATCTGACCGGGCTGCCGGTCACCGTCGTCCTGGACGACGCGAGCGACGCCGGGCAGGTGCGGACCCTGGTCCCGGAGCGCTCGGACAGCCTGGTGCTGGTGACCGCGCGCGAGCCGCTGGAGCTGCCGGAGGACATTCCGGCCCGGGTGCACCAGCTGCCGGTGGACGCGCTGGACGCGGCGGGTGCGGAGGAGCTGCTCACGGCGGCCGGGGAGGATTCGCCGGAAGGACCGTACGACTCGCAGTCGGCGGACGGGATACGGGAGTTGTGCGGCGGGCTGCCACTGGCGCTGCGGATCGCGGGCTCCTCGCTGGGGTCCAGGACCCCAGAGCGGCTGGCCGCGGACCTCGGTGCGTACGGCCCGGTCGGGCCGGTCGAGCGGGCGCTGTGGCTGCGCTACACGGACCAGCCGGAGCAGGCGCGCCGGCTGCTGCGCCGGCTGGCGCTCGCGGGGCGGGCGTCGCTGGGCGCGGCCGCGGCGGCGGCGCTGCTGGCGACCGACGAGCCGGAGGCGCTGCGGCTGCTGTCCGCGCTGTCCCGGGCGGGGCTGCTGGACCATGTGCGCGGTGAGAGGTACCGGTTGCACGATGCCGTACGGGCCTTCGCGCTGGCGCGGCTGCTCGACGAGGAGCAGCAGGCGGAGCGCACGGCCGCGCAGGAACGGCTGATCATCGGGTACGCGGAGCTCGCCGACTCGGTGATCCGGCTCGTCGACGGGAAGACGTCGACGCGCGCCGATCAGTTCGGCGGTCACGGCTTCGCCTCGCTGGAGGCGGCGCTGCGCTGGCTGGACGACGAGTCGAGCTTCATCACGGCGGCACTGCGCCACGCGGAGGGCGTCGACCAGCAGGCCGTGCTGAATCTGCTGGGCGCCCTGTGCGACTACTGCCTGCTGCGCGGCGATCTCTACCGTCTGGGCGAGATCAACGACCTGACCCAGGCCGTCGACCAGGGCCTGCTGGTCCGCTCGGTCCAGTGGCGCACCGGCATCGCCGCCCGTCAGCTCGGCGAGCTGGACAAGGCCCGTACGACCCTGTCGTCGGTGGTGGACCTGTACCGCGAGGCGGAGCACGACGCGGGCGCGGCCCGTGCCCTGTGCTCCCTCGGCATCACACTGCACCACCAGGGCAATCTCACGGAGGCCGCGGCGAAGCTGCGCGAGGCGATCGAGCTGCAGTCCTCCGAGGTGCTCGCGGCGGACCGGGCGTGGACCCTGCACGCCCTGGCCGCCGTCGAGCGGGACCGGGCGAATCTCGCGGAGGCGCTCACGCTGCTCTCCACCGCGCTCGGGCTGCACCGCAAGGGCGAGTCCCTGCACGGCGAGGCCTGGACGCACTTCCAGCTGGGCCAGGTGTGCCTGCGCATGGGCGATGTGCCGCGCGCCGAGTCGGAGCTGCGCGAGGCCCTCGATCTGTACGGCCGCACCCGGGACGACCGCGGCGAGGCGTGGGCGCTGACCCAGCTGGCCCGGGCCCGGCTGGTGGACGGCGACCCGTCACCCGCGGTGGACCAGCTCCGTCAGGCGCTGTCCCGGCACCGGGACAGCGAGGACGCGCGCGGCGAGGCGTGGACGCTGTACTACCTGGGCCAGGCGCTGGAGGAGCGCGGCGACCGCGACCAGGCGGTGCGTGAACTGGAGCGGGCCCGCACGATGTTCTCCCGGATGCGGGACGTGTACGGGCTCGCCTGCGCCCGCCACCACTCGGGCCGCGCCACCCGTGACCAGCGCGCCGCGCAGACGGGCAACCTCCTCAACTCCGGTTTCGCCCGCCAGCTCCTGGTCGACGCCCGCGCCGACTTCCGCCGTATCGGTGTGGCCCACGGCGAGGCCTGGACCTGTCTGGAGCTGGCGATCGTGGACGCCGGGAACAACCGCCCCGCCCAGGCCCTGGAGCTCTGCGACGAAGCGGCCGCGCTCTTCGCCTCGTACCGCGACGGCCGCGGCGGCGACTGGGCCCGCTTCCTGCGCTGCACCCTGCTCCCGTACGCCTCGGCGGGCGGTGTCGAGATCGGCACGGTCGTGGCCCAGGAGGAGCTGGCCCGGCTGCGCGAGGAGTCCCACGCGACGCGCGACGGCAAGCTGGAGGACTGCATGGAGGCCTTCGCCCTGGTGCTGGAGCGGGGCGTCCGCCTGGAGGACGGCTGGCAGGCGTGGCAGCTGGGGATGGTGCCGAACCGGCACGCACGGGAGGTGATGGGGGTACCCGTGGATCCCGCGTGGGAGTGATCCGCCGGGGCGCGGGCGGCGCCGGGGCTGGTGGGCACACGCTGGACA
>NZ_JBSGZO010000002.1:0-77147 GCF_053611045.1 Streptomyces sp. NPDC054841
GGCCTCTGTCGTGTGTACAGCGGCGGAGCACAGCAACCGCCATGACTTTCGCCGACCGTCCTTGCCCGTCTGCTCATCCGGCTGCTCTTCCGCCCGCTCTTGCTGCTTGCGCTTCCCCTTCTTTCCTTCCTTTTCTTCTTTTCCTTCTTCTGCTTGCTGCCGCCGCCCAGCGCTCTGCCGAGCTTGCTGATCGAAGAGCCGGACCTAGTGTGCGGCGGTCATGGATCCCATGAGCAGGACCGCACGACGCCTGCTCAACCCCCGGCCCAGGCTCGCCATCACGCGGTTGAGCCGGCCTGAGACGACGCTCGGTGGTGGTGTGCGGCGGTCAAGGGCCTCCAGCGCCGTCGCCACGACCTCCCCGGGGGACTGGCGTCTGGAGCCGCCGTCCGCGGCGTTGGTGCCGATGACGTCGAAGAACTCGGTGCTGGTCGCGCCGGGAGACAGTGCGATCACGCGCAACCCGGTGCCACGGGACTCCTGCCACAGGGCCTCGGTGAAGCTCAGCACGAACGCCTTGGCTGCCGCGTAGACGGCCATGTTGGGGACGGGGAGGTACGCGGCCATGCTCGCGACATTGATCAGCACCCCGGTGCCGGCGGTTCGCAGCGGCTCGATGAACGCCCGGCTGATGTCGATGACGCCTGCGACGTCGACGCTGATCTCCTCCCGCAGGCGCTGCGGGTCCTCTTGGTGGAACGGGCCGAAGGTGCCGAACCCCGCGTTGTTCACGACGCTCGTCACGGTCAGGCCGCGCCGCGCCACCTCCTCGGCCAGCGCCTGCCCCGCGGCGGGCAGGCTCAGGTCGAGCGGTATGACCGTGGCTTGGACGCCGTGGGCCGCGGTGAGTTCGGCGGCCAGTTCGTCGAGCCGTTCCTGGCGCCGGGCGACGAGGATGACGTGCGATCCGCGCTGGGCGAGCCGGCGGGCGAACTCTGTACCGATGCCGGCGCTGGCACCGGTGATGAGGGTGGTCTGACCGCGGTAGTCGACGGCGCTCATGGCTGCTCCCGGAGGACGGCGGGTGTGCTCATGTTGGCACTGTAGACCTAAACTGTCACTCGGTGCCAATATGGCACTGGGTGCAGAAGGTGGTAGGCTGCGTACCCATGAACGATCACGAGGGCCGCCCGGCCGGACTGCGAGAGCGCACCCGGCGAGCAGTGCAGGCCGAGATCGTTGCCACCGCGATGAGGCTGTTCCTCGAGCGCGGTTTCGAGGCCACGACCATGGATCAGATCGCGGGCGAGATCGGCATTTCGCGACGCTCACTGTTCCGCTACTTCGGCACGAAGGAAGACATCGTGCTGGGTGACCACGCCCAAAGCGGCAGGGTCCTGCAGGCCGCACTGGAAGCCCGCCCGGCGGACGAGCCCCCCTGGGAAGCGCTCCGGGCAGCCCTCAAGGCACTCGTCGAGTCCCTCCCCTACTCTCCGGAGGACTTCCTCAAAATCACCAGCATGCTCCACGCATCGCCCTCTCTCCGGGCGCGTCAGCTGGACAAACAGCAGCAGTGGGTGGACCTGCTCGTGCCGGACATCGCCAGACGACTGGGTGCCCCGGCGGACCCCATGACCGAGATGCGGGCCCGCGCGCTCGTCGCCTGCGCCCTGGCCTGCTCCGCCATCGCAACGGAAACCTGGGTCCGCAGCAACGGGACGGTCGACATGGAACAGGTCTTCGATGAGGCGGTTGCTGCGGTACGCGGATAGGACGCCGCATTCGCCGCCGAGGACCGGTGCCGCCGCCCTCTTCCGCCGGCTGCGCCGCCAAGGGTGCGCTCCAACTCAAAGGCGCCAACGGCTGGTGTGCCGAGCAAGCGGCCCATCAGACCCTTGCGTTGGTTCTGCTGGCCCGGACGACGACCGCGTCCGGGCCGTCACCCTCGCCCAACGGGTCGGCCGGGTGTCCGGCACGCCGTGAACCGGCACGGTCGTGCACCCGCGGCGTTGGGCGCGTCACCGGCGTCCGGGGCGTGTACGTCCGCAGCGTGAGGCCCGGAGCGCGGGCCGTCCGGTCAGCCCCCGTCCGGCACGTCGATGACGTTGCCGTCCTTGTCGAGCGTGTGGGTGCGCCAGTACACGTCCCACTCGTCGTCGACCTGCTGCGGCACCTTGCCCTCCGGGTATCGCGTGAATCCCGCCGGAGGCTTCTCGCCGTCCGAGACGCAGGCCCCACCAGTGCCGCCGACTGTAAGGACGGGGTACTCGCCGCTGCTGCAGATGTCCTCCTGGTACTCGAAGGAGCAGCCGGTGAGTGCCACGACGGCGGCCGCGCCGGCGAGAGCAGCGGCGACGGCCCGGACCCTGCCGGGTCGCAAGGCGGCGGGTCGGCTCATCCTGCGGGACGTGCGCACGGTTGTCTCCTGTCTCCGGTCATTCGGTCTGCTCCCACTCTCGCCGCCGACAGCCGCCCAACCCTGAGCACGCGTACTCAGAAGCGCCCGCGCTGATGCTCAATCGGATAGGTCATCCGGATCTGTTATTTTGACGTCAACCGGATAGCCTATCCACATAGACGGAACGGATCGCGCGATGAAGCAGACAGCGGTGGTCACCGCAGGAACAGCGGGAATCGGGTTGGAGACCGCCTTGGGACTGGCCGCGGCAGGCCTCGCGGTCACCGTCGTCGGACGCAACGCCGAGCGCGGCGCCCGTGCGGTCGAACGGATCAACACCACATCACCGGCGCATCCCGCCCAGTTCCTGGCCGCCGACCTCGCCTCGCTCGACGCGGTCCGCGCCCTCGCCGACCGGATCGTCGCCGACGGTCCGCTGACGGTGCTGGTCAACAACGTCGGGGCGATGTTCCCGGACCGGCAGGACACGGTCGACGGGATCGAGGCGTCGTTTGCCGTCAACCACCTCTCGCCGTACCTGCTGACCGAATTGCTGCTGCCCGCACTCCGAGCCGGTGCGCCGAGCCGGATCGTGAACGTCAGCTCGGGCGCGATCGGCGTCGCCAAGCGCGTCTTCGACGACGTCGAGCCGCCCGGCGGCTACTACGGCTTCCACTGGTACGGCCGCGCCAAGCTCGCCAACCTCGCCTACACACTGGAACTGGCGGGCCGGCTCGACGGCACGGGCGTCTCGGTCTTCGCAGCGGACCCCGGCGGCGCCGCGACCGACATGACCAACGGCACCATGCGCGACCCGAAGATCGTCTCGCCGGGGCTGCGGCTGCTCTGGCCGCTGGTCCGGCGGAAGTTCGAACGCTCGACCTCGGGCCCGGCGTCCGTGGCGGCCAAGCCCTCGGTCTTCGCCGCGACCGACCACTCACTGACCGGCCGGACCGGCGTCGTCATCGGACCCCGGGCGCATCCGGTCACCCCCTTCCGTCCGGCAACGGATCCCCGCGTAGCCGAAGCCGTCCGCCACCTCAGTGAGCGCCTCGCGCCACTCACGGCCGGGTGACGGCAGGCTCGGCACGGAGTTGCCCCGAAGAGGAAACGGGTGGCTCATCCGGTTCGCATGCCACAGCAATTCGGATGAGCTATCCAGTTAGACTTCTTCCATGACGACCGCCCCCATGCGCAAGGACGCCGCCCGCAACTGGGAACGGATCGTCGCCGTGGCCCGCCATCTCGTGGACGAAGGCACACCACTCCAGCTCAACGACGTTGCCCGCCGCGCCCAGCTGGGCGTCGGCACCGTATATCGCCACTTCCCCACCGCCGAGGCGCTCCTGGAGACCGTCGCCAACCCCTGCCTGGAGGCACTCGCCGCACACGGCGAGCAGGCGCTCGCCGACGACAATCCGTGGCGTGCCTTCACCGGCTTCCTGACCCGCGTCATCGAAGCGCAGGTCACCGAAGCCGCCCTGTCCACGGTCACCGCCGCGCCCACGGACGCCCTGCCGCGCACCACCGAACTGAAACGGACCCTGCGATCGGTCGGCGGACAACTGCTCGAGCGGGCCCGCGACGCCGGAGTGGTGCGAGCCGACCTGACCTCCGACGACCTGGTCCCGCTCATGTGCGGGATCGCCTACGCCGCGAACGTCCACAGCGTCCCTGCCGCCCGTGTCGAGACCGGCCGCCGCTATCTGACCGCGCTCCTGGAGGGTTTGTGCATCCGTAAGGAGCCGGCGTGATCCAAAAACCTCGATTGCACCGAGTTCGTATCCGGACATTCACGCGATGCGTTCCGGTTACGGGTCCCTCACATCTGGGCGGCTGTGCGGTGAGCGGGTCATGATGGAGCATGACGTTGGCCGCGCGTGCCCTCGCGCAACTGGCGACCTGGCCCGACCTCACTGAGGCGGCCCCAAGCTGTGGCATCGGTCGGGCACTCGCCTCGGCCGACGGCGAGATCGCCCACTTCCATTCCGGCCACGACGTTGACCTGCACCTCACGGCGCGGGCCATCCGGCGGTTCGAAGAGCACCTCGCGGAAGCCACGCCCGTCCGGCTGGTGCCCGGCTCTCCATGGGTGACGCTGCGCCTGGACGTCCCGGCGGACGTCGACCTGCTGACCACCTTGGTCAGCCTCGCTCTCCAGGTTCACCAGGCCTGGCCGGTTCCTGGCGAGGCATCCCGCCCCGGTTGCAATGATCGCAAACGGGCCGTAGTACTTCCGCGCGAGAATCTCAGCAGAGGCTGAGAAGCACCGTTCCAGGCAGGTGGCACTGTGGCTGACAAGGCACGCGAGGAAGACGCCATCCGCGGCGTTGTCGAGCGCCTGAAGAACGCCTTCAGCACAACACACAGCTCTGACGAGGTCGAGGCAGCCGTAACCGAAGCACACGCGTCCTTCAATGGCCGGCCCGTCCGCGAGTACGTTCCCATACTGGTCGAGCGCAAGGCGCGGATCACCCTCAACCGATCCTCCGGCTGACGACGCGAAGAGCGCCGATCAGGGAAGGCCCCGCCCCGCCCGGGCGCGGAGCAGGGCCTGTACGGCGGAGGGTGGGCGGACGGATCAGCCGGCTTGCGACGGGGTCTGCTTGATGCCGTCGACGACGGCCCGGTTCAGGACGGCTGTGGTGCTGATCACCGTGCCGGGCTTGAGCAGGGCGTCCTCGCCGGTGTTCTGCCGTACCTGGACGGTGCGTTCGCCGAGGAAGACATGGCTCTTCCTGTCGAAGATCCATTCCTCGCGCTGGCCGCTGGTCTCGTCGAGCCGGGCCACCGCCACTCCGTGCCGGCCCACCGCGTCCACCGCGTCCTGCACGACGACGACTCCGGGGATCTTGGCCGCGGCCTTGAACAGCGCCGAGTGGAGCTGCGCCGGGGGGTAGCTCTCGCGGACCAGGTCCCCGATGGTGGTGAACGCCTGCTGGTCGGGGGAGTTGCCGTGCCCCTTGGTCTCCTTGTAGATCTTGGCCAGCAGTGCGTCGGGGTCGGTGGTGAGCTTGGCCAGGTAGTCGTACGACGGGCCGTTCAGGCTGGCCTCCGGGATGTTGCCCAGCTCGTCGGGGAGGCTCAGGGTCTCGCCCTCGAGGCTGTCGTTGACGGCGGGGTCGATCAGCCAGCCCTTGGTGCCGTCCGGGGACTTCCACACCTGGCGGCGATGCAACTCTTCGCTGACCACGATGGTCTTGTCGCCGACGGTCCTCAGGTGGGTGCCGGCCGCCTTGGACTCGATGTAGATGTACTGGCCGGGCTTGACGGCCGGCTGGGACCCGTCGGCCGCCGCCAGCGAGATCTGGTCGAGCAGCTGGGGCACGCCCTTGGTGGTCGTGGCGCCGAGCGGCGTGGTCAGGGCCGGTCCGGTGGCGACGCCGCCGTCCCTGACTCCGCCGCCGTCGGACATCGTGCTCCCGGCAACGATCGCTGCCGCCACGGCCACCGCCATGGCGGGCAGCACGATCGCCGGACGCGGCAGCCGGAACCGCCGTGCCTTCGCGGGGGCTGCCGTCGCCGTGCGCTCTTCCCGCTGCATGTCGTGAATCTGGGCCATCAGACGCTCCCTGTGAAACTGGTGACGGCCCGTCGGCAGTTCACGCGCCGTCCGGGAGAGGAGCTGTGCGCTCTCATCCCACTCGGCCGGGTTCTGCCGGGACGTGTTCGCGTTCATCGGTTTCCTTCCTGCGCGGGCCGGATCGCGTATGTGTGATCGCCTCTTGTCTGTCGGCCGCGGTGGCCGCCTTCCCGTTTCTTGCGCACTTTCTTGCCCGCCACTTCGGTTGCGGGGCGCGACAGTTCGGTCGCGGGGCGGACTGTTGCGGCGAGGGGGCGCGCCAATTCGGCTTCGGCCAGCGCACGCAGCTTCTTGCGGGCCCGGGACAGCCGGGAGGCGACCGTTCCGACCGGAATCCCGAGCGCTTCCGCCGCGGCCTCGTAGTCAAGGCCCTCCCCCAGGCACAGCGCGATCACCTCGCGCTCCGGTCTGCGCAGCGCGGCGAGCGCGGTGAGGGCCGTCGCGAGTCGCCGCCGGTCGTCGACCCGGTCGGCCACCTCGTCGGCGTGGTCGGGCACCGACAGCTCGGCCGCCGCGGCGGCGCCGGCCGCCGCCCGGTACCGCCGGTTGCTCCGGTACTGGTTACGCGCCGTGTTGGTGGCGATGCCCAGCAGCCAGGGCCGCAGGGAGCCGCCCTCGGGGTCGACCTTGTCGCGAAGCCGCCATGCCTCCATGAAGGTCGCGGCCATCACGTCCTCGGCCGTCGACCAGTCGGCGGTCAGCCGGAAGGCATGGTTGTAGACCGCGCGGGCGTAGCTGTCGAAGAGTTCAGCGAACGCGCTCGGTTCCCCGGCCCGTACCCGGGTACGCATATGAGTGCTCACCTCACTGAGCTGTCCGGCACCCCTCACCGGCTTCCCGTGACCTGCGCCACACCCGGCCTTGACGCCCCTTCCAACCCGATGGGCCCCACGGCGAACTGCAAGTCCGCCCTACCCGACTGGGCCGGGATCGAGGCGCTGGAGCACTTCTTCTTCCGTCTGGCCGACATGGCCGACATGGCGGACGACGGTATCCGCTGTCCGCGAGCAGCTGGGCCCCGTACTCAGGGCCGGCTTCAAGAGCCGCTTCACCACGATGGGATAGCAACATGATCAACGAAGTCAGGCTGCGGCCCCGAGTGACCGGGGGGTCGGACAATGCCCGGTTCGCCGTGATCCACCTCTACGCCCCGACCGATGAGCCCCTCACCGTCCGGCTCGTAGTCGCGGCCGACGGGGAGCACAAGCACACGCTGGGCGTCGGGGACGCCTTCCCCGTGCGCGACGAGATCTGGAAGCTCGACCGCGTGGAGGATCTGGAGGGTGAGGACTGGGTCGTGATCCTGCGCAAGGTCACCTGACGACGGAGGCCACTCCCGCCGTGCAGAACCTGCCGGACAGCTCCAAGTGCAGCTGTCCGTATCGGCGGACCGGCGCACCGGCCCGCCGACCCCCGCGCCCGACCACCGCCCCGCCCCGTCAGCCGCGCGCCCCGGGGTCGTACTGCGCCAGCGACGCCTGGACCGAGCGCGCGTACGGGCCTTCCCACCAGGGGATCGTCTCGACCAGCACCGGCTTCGTGCCGGACGCCAGCACGAGGGCCCGGCCGGGCGGCATCGAGCCCAGGTCGGAGACCTGCAGCACGCGTTCACGGCGTACGGACTCGTTGACGGTGCGGTTGCCGGACCACCCGCCGAACTCCGACTCACGGGTCGTGGAGAAGTCGCGCAGCTCGAACTCGCCCGCCAGCTCGGAGAGATCGCCGAGGAAGCGGGTGTCCGAGACACCGCCGCCGTAGACCCGGACGTTCGCAGCGGACCAGAGCTTCTCCATGCCGCGCTCGCCCCACACCTCGATGCCCTGGGCCCAGGACTGGAGGATCGTCATCAGGATGATGCCGCGCGAGCCGTAGTGCGAGTAGAGGTCGGGCAGGGCGCGCCAGCGGCAGACGTTCGCCGCCTCGTCCAGGACGCCGACCAGGGGGAGCGGCAGCCGGCCGCCCCGCTGGGTGGTGGCGTACTCCTCGGCGGCCTCGACGACGGCCACGGTCAGGGCGGTCACCAGCGGGCCGGCGGAATCGCTGCCCTCACGGGAGAGCGAGTAGAGGGTGGAGCCGGTACGGACGAACTCGTGCGGGTCGAACTCGGGGCGGTCGTCGTCCGGGTACGGCGTCACCCACTTGTTGACCTCCGGGTTGATCAGGCAGGACGCCATCTGCTGGGCGACGCCGTAGATGCCGCTGCGCTGCTTGTCGGGGGCGGTGATCACACCGGCCAGGGCGTCGGCGGGCATGAGGTGCCCGGCGCCGCGCAGGATGCGCTCCGGGGTGTCGTCCTTCGGGTTGGCCAGCCAGGTGTAGATCTGGGTGATCGAGGACTTGGCCGTGGCCGCCGCGAGCAGCAGGTTGGCGAGCAGGTCCTGTCCCGCGGGGTCGAAGAACGCGTCGGTGGAGGCGTCGGCGTCGCGCGAGCCCGACGCGAAGTGGTCGGCCAGCTTGCGGGCCTTGGCGACATCGGTCACGTACGTGAGCGGGTTCCACCACCAGGCGGGCGGCTCCTGCGCGACCTGCTGCGGGTCGAAGACCCAGACCTGCCCGCGGGACTGGCGCGGGCCGCGGGTCGCGTCGACGATGTCCCGCTTGTTGGAGGTGACGAGCACCGCGCCGGGGGCGTCGAGGATCGCGGGGATGGCGCGCCGGGTCGTCTTGCCGGTACGGGGTCCCCAGATGTCGATGTGCATGTCCTCGAAGGAGCCGTACAGCGGCTGCCTGCCGCGCACGGAACGGCCGATGAAGACGCCCGGGACATTGCCCTGCACGCCGAGGCGCTCCGCGGTCGCTGCGGCGCCCTTCATGGTGAGCTTGCCGAGCTCCTCGCCCTTCGCGAGATGGCGGGCCGCGCCGTCGACGTCCGGCTTGTTGCGGACGCGCTGGCGCACCCGGTACCCGGCGAGCGCGGCGATGCCGAGCAGCAGCGCCTCACCTGCCGCGATGGCGCTCGACGCGCCGCCCGGCCAGGCGTAGTCCCCCTTGACCATGGCCACGGCGAAGGAGAACGGATTGCCCGGCGGGGCCGCTTGGCCGTCGAAGGGCGCACCGAGCCGGGCGGCGAGCCAGGCGCCGCACAGAAGGACGAGGACGGTGCCCACGAGGAGGACGATCTCGATCGTCCAGTCGTCCTCGGCGCGGGGCTTCTTCTGCTGTTCGATGGTCATGGTCGGGGCTTTCCTTCCGCTGAGGCCCGCTGCGAGCCGGCTTCCGCACCGTTACGCATGTGAGTCGCCGCCCTTGCCGTCGGACTCGACCGCGTTGGTGCCCTGCGGGATCGGCACCCGGTAGACAGCGGTGATCTTGTCCTGCACGTCCCAGGTGCTGAATCCGACGTTCTTGCCGGGGCGCGGGGCGTGGACGATCTTCTTGCCGGCCGGGTCCCACACCATGCCGACGTGCTCCGAACCCCGTGAGCTGGGCCGGAAGAAGATCAGGTCGCCGGGCTGGGCCTCGCTCAGGTCGACCTTGTACTTCCGGAGCCTGTCCTCCTGCTCGAAGGTGGTCGCCCCGATATTGATCTTGCCTTTGCTGGCCTGGTAGTAGGCCCACTGCGTGTAGCTGGAGCAGTCGAACGTGGTCGGGTTCCTGCCCTGCAGTCGCGGAGCCCCCAGGACGTACGGCACACCGATGCCGCGCTGCGCCCAGCCGAGTGCGGCCCGCACCACCGGGTCGTCGGAGTCCGGCAGTACGCCGGTCACACCGGCGCCGTCCGGGGCGACCGGGGTGCCGTTGCCCTCCTTGGCGCAGTCGGCGTACTCGGCGTCCTTGCCGCCGTCACCGTTTCCGCCGGGCACGCTGCCGTAGTCGGGGTTGGCGGAGACCTTGCCCTCCAGCCAGCCCTCCGGGTCGACCATGCCGGGCCCGCGGTCCTGGCCGCCGACGAAGGGATTGTCGACGCCGGGGACCCGTACCTCCCAGTGGAGGTGGGGTCCGGTGACATTGCCGGTCGCGCCGACCGTGCCTATCTGGTCCCCGCGCTTGACGGTGTCGCCGACCGAGACCGAGACGGTCGTCTGGTGGGCGTACAGGGTGATCACACCGTTCGCGTGCTCGATGTGGGTCTCGTTGCCGTACGAGCCGCCCTTGGCGGTCTTCACCACCTTGCCGTCGGCGGGGGCGTAGATCGGGGTGCCGCTGGAGGCGGTCAGGTCGAGTCCGGTGTGGTACCCGAGACTCCACATGCCGCCGCGCGCACGGTACTTCGTACCGATCTGGTACGTGCCCTTCTTCATCGGCCACTGCCAGCTCTTGCCGTTGGCGGGCTGCGGCTCGTCGAAGGGCCGGGCCGCCGGCGCGGACAGCGGACGGGAGTACGAGACCGGCGCCATCGCGGTCGCCACCTCGTCCCCCTCCCCGCGTTCGCCGTTGCCGTCGAGGGGCGGGGTGGACCAGGAGCGGGGCGAGGAGGCCGAGATGCTCAGCGCCTTGCTCGGGACGGCGTTGTTGCCGACCGGCTCCGGGATGTCCGACTGCTGGCCGAGAGTGGGGAAGTCCGGGTTCTTCTCCACGGTCTTCTTCAGATGCGCGTACCAGTCCTTGATCAGGTCCTTGTCACCGGTGAGGGTGCCGCGGTAACGGGCGGCCTGGGTGAGGACCACGCGCATGTAGATGGTGTTGTTCTTCTTCGATCCGGAGTAGGACCGCAGTGCTTCCCAGGCGTCGGTCTCGGCGCCCTTGGCGTGCAGGAAGTTGGCGGCGGCGAAGGCCGCGTCGTCGATGTTGTACTTGTCCTTCGTGCCGTCGCCGTTGCCGTCGGCACCGTAGTCCGTCCAGGCGTCGTCGCCGAACTGCAGCAGCCCCATGTACCCGGCGCTGTTCTTGCCGCCGGGCGCCGCGGACTTGTCCTGGCCGAACTTGGTCTCCTGGTACATCTGCCCGGCGATCAGCGTCCAGTCGAGACCGTCGTAACGCGCCGCGGCCCGCATCGACGCGAGGATCATCTTCGGGGGTATCTCGTGACGGGCCGTCCTGCTCGGCATGTAGGCCTTGCCCGCCGGCATGATCGGGCTGGTGGCGGCCTTGTCACCGGTGTTGCCCGCCTGGGCGTTGTCGCCGTAGTCGCCGCACGCGGCCTGGGCGGTGCCGCCGCCCAGCCCGCCCACCATGCCGCTGATCATGACGATGGCGAGGAACCCGATACCGGCGACCGGCAGCAGACCGCCGCCGCCGATGAGCAGCAGCATCTTGCCGCTGCCCTTCTTCTTGCCGCCGTCGCCGCCACCCCCGCCCTGGCCTGCGGCCAACTGGGCCGCGTTCTTCGCGGACTTGGCCGCTTTGGCGGCCTTGGCCGCGGCCGCCAGTACGGCAGGAGCCACCATCGGTGCGTCTCACTCCCCCGTCTCGTCGGACGCGCCCACGTTGCCCAGGCCGTACAGGTCGAACGCGGAGACCTTCCACTCGCTGCCGCTCTTCTGGACGCTCACCAGCCAGGAGTTGGTCTCCGTGCCGGTCGCCCTGCCGTCCTCGGAGCGGGTCGCGGTCACCTTGACCACGCTGGAGATCGTCTTGCCACTGCCGCGCGTGAGGTCGTCGGCGATCATCGCGTCGCGGACCACGACGGCTTTCCCCTCGGAGGCGCACCGGGCGGCCAGACAGGCGTCCCATTCCTTGCCGGAAGGCAGGGTGGTCTCCTGCTTCAGCGCCTCGTCGCGGGTGGTGAGCGCGAGCAGCGGGGAAGCCCAGGAGGCGTCTTTGTCGGTGTGCTCGTACGTATTGAGGCCCGCCATGTAGCCGGCCATCACCCGGTGTGCGGCCTCCACGTCGTCCAGCGGGACGATGGGGGTGGCCGCGGCGCCCGGAGCGTTTCCGGAGTCTTTCGTTCCGCCGCCGTCACCGGAGTCCCCGGAGTCCCCCGAGTCCTGCGTGGCGCCCGCGGCGGGCTTGCCTCCGGATACGGCGTCCGTGTCGTCCTCGCCGTCGAAGACGGTGAACAGCACCAGGGCACCGACGAGCAGAACGCCCAATACCGCCAGGGCGAGTACGGCACTTCTCTTGTTCTCGGCGGGTGACTCCACCGTCCCGGGCCTCCCTCAGTCAGGTCGCCGGGACACGGTAGGTGGAGGGACGGCTGCCGGAGTGCTCATTTTCCTCATGAGGAAAAGCGCGGAAAGCAGATGGGGAATCCGGGAAAAGCGGAGGGGATGCGCACGAGGAAACCCGTGAGGGGAATTGGTGAAGGGCCCTCGGGAGATCCTCACCGGTCCGGCCCACCGCCCCCCTCGTCGCCTACCCGGCGGCGTGTGCGTCAGGGTCGTACGGTTCCACGGGAAGCGGCTCGAAGGGGTACGCCGTGTGGCCGTCCTTGGGCGAACAAGCCGCGAACGGGCCCAGATCCGGGTCCATCAGCACCCGAAGATGCGGATCGGCGTGGTGCAGCCACCAGGTGGACATGCCGAGCGCCGGGTCCTGGCGCAGATGCTCCCAGGCCAGCCAGAGCGCGGAGAGCCGGGCGCCCGCTTCGGGGTGCTCCCACCAGCGAGGACACCAGGTGGCGGAGGAGCCGTTCACCCGGCGCCGCACCATCTGCGAGAGGTACTCGGTGACGAAGACGAAGACGTCGGCGTAGTAGAACTCCAGGTCGTCGTCGGCCGACTGCTGCGACTGCGCCGCAGACTCGGCGAGCATCGGGAACGCCTGGTGCAGGGCCTCCAGAGCGTCACCCCGATCGCGGAGCTCGGCAAGCACCATGGCAGTGAGCTCGGCCTGGGCGGTCGCGTCGGCCGTCGCGTAGCCGGCCGCGCGAGCGGCGAGCAGGCGGGCCTTCCAGTCGTCCAACTGACGGCTGCGGTGCTCTTCCTCCTGGGACGAGCGGGCCCCGGCCAGGAAGAACGTCAGCTTCATGTGCATGGCGTCCCAGGCCTTGGTCCCCGCGAAGAAGACCGCCTTCTCCGCCATGGCCTGAGCCGTACGGGCGTGGTCGTTGTCGCTGCTCACGAGGTGGTGCCTCTTTTGCTGCTCAGCGCTCGACACCGGTCTGTGCCGGGACGAGGGCGGGGGCCGGGGGTTCGACGGTCAGGTTGTACACACCGTGCCCGGTCGGGCCCCGGGGAGCGGCGGGACGGGAGACGGGACGTTCGGTCACGCCGGGGGTGAAGGCGGAGCCCTTCTGCTCCAGCGTCTGGTTCTCCACGGCGCGCGTGACGAGTTCGTCGTAGCTGTTGGCGGCCGCGAGCCGCCACAGCGCGCTTTCGTGCGCTTCGCGCTGGTTTTCGGGGACGTCGAGGTCGGCGAGCTTGGCGGCGAAGTCCTTGGGTGACGCCTTGAGGTCGAAGTCCTCCATCCGTATCTGGGCGCGGAGGGGCTGATCGGCGATCAACGCGTCGATCTCGGGGGGCAGATGCTTGTGCTCCGGCATGGGGATGGGAAACTTCACGCCCTCCTTGCCCACCTTGGGATGCGCGAGAAGAATCGGCAGCTCGTACTGGCCGAGGACGGTCCTCTCGGCGATGTCGGGCACGAAGGCGACGACCGGCCCTTGTGCGGCCTCGGCATAGCGCTCTGAGAGCCTTACCCATGCCTGGTCGACAACGCTCTTGAGCTCGACACCGTCCACACCGTATTCCCGCTCGAGGATTCTCGGCACCAACTCACCCTCGAGGCGGTACGAGTCCATCTGCCGGCCCCCCTCCGTCTCCTGCAGAACCTGCAGCCCGCGGGACGCTCCGCACGCTCGTGCCAGGAAACGGTGCTGGATGGGCTTCCGGTCTTCCCCCTCGGGCCGGGACTCATAGGACCAGAAAGCACGGGTGGTGCCCCTGTCCTCGGCGGTGACGGACCCGTGCTCGCCGATGTCACGGATGAAGGACAGCAGATCGGGAGCAGCGGTCCGGCCCGGTGTGCTCGCGACAGCCTGCCAGTCCTCGTAGATTCGGCGAGCCAGCACACTTGCCTCCTCCTCGTTCGAGGGAGTGGCTGCTTGGTACTCCTCCGCGAGCCGTTTCGCCGTTTTGATCTCCTTCTGGGTGGGAGGGGCGTCGAACATCATCGGCGCCTCCGCGAGCCCTCAGGCGCGAACACGTCCAGCGCGATCGTCGCACTGCCCGGCATGTCAGTGGTCCACGTCGGAAACGACACGGACTGCACGAGCACGAAGAACGCCTGGCCGGGCGGGTCGCCCACGGGCTTCCAGAAGGCCAGCCGGTACGGGCTGCGCGTCTGCAGCCGGGACTCGCGCCCCCGCCAGAACCTGGGCTCCGGCGGCTCGGGGAAGTCCGGCGCGTCCCAAACACCGCTCCAGACCGCCGGGCCCATCGCACCCTCGGCTGCCCGCAGATACTCCGGCCACGCCGCATCGGCGCGAGAGACGACATCGCTGTTCTCCGTCGCGGCGGAGGCCCTCAGGCGCGAGGCGTAGTGCGTCAGACCGTCGACCGGGGTCCACGCGCCGTTCGACCAGAAGGTCATTTCTCCGCCAGTGCGCGTACGCACCTCAAGATTCCGCTCGACGGTCCGCGGCTCCCAGCCGTACCGTCCGCACCAGTCACGGAATTCCGGCGATCCGCCCTGCGGCGGGCCCGCCCACACCGAGGCCCAGTCCACCCCCTGCAGCCCCGTCAGCTCGGCAGCCAGATCCTGGGCGGTGCGACCGGTCTTCTCCGTCGGCATCGTCTCTCCTCAGCTCGATCCACTCACGCGATACGCGTGTTCGACCGTATCCCGGTCAGGACTCCGCTCAGGTGAGGAAGATCCCGAGGACCAGCAGGCCGATGACCACGGCGCCCATGATGAATCGGGCCTTCGGGTCGTCGCGCTCCCACAGGTCGTGGACCACGGCCCAGCCCGTCAGGCGGGCGGCGCGGCCGTCGTGGAGACCCGTGCCGCGGCCCGGCTCGGAGTCGTCGACTTCGTCCGCGCCGCTCCCGGCTGCCGGATCCTCCGGGCCGAGGATGTCGGTCGTTCCCTGTTGCTCCTGCGCGACCATGACCAGGCCTTCAAGGAGTTCGGGCATGGTGTGCGGGGTGAGGGGATAGACGACGGGGCCGTACTGGGTCTGCAGGCAGAGCCTCGCCTGCCAGGGGTTGCCCGGCTCGTAGCCGTCGATCCAGGCGGCCTGGGCACCGATGACCTGCGCGGGCGGGGCGGCGGCGGGTGCGGCGCCTTGAGGCTCGGGGGCCGGCGGGGCCGCGGCGGCAAGGGATGCGGCCTGCTGCGGGTGGGCGTACTGGTCGCTCAACTCTCGTCCTTCGTGATGTCGGTGACAGCTCAGCGCCCGTCCCCCGGGCACGAACCCGCATTCTGGCCGAGCACCGAAGACCTCCGCCCGCCCCGGATTCCCATACATTCCCCGGAATTCCGCATGAGGATTCCTCACGCTTCCCCGACTTTCCCCGACTTTCCCTGCGCTTCCTCGCGCTTTCCTCGCCTGGGAAAAGGCGGGAGCCGATCCGCCCTCCGTTTGCCACACTGCCGTCCGCACCTGGCCTCACCAGGGCCCGCCGCACGCCCGACCGGCGGACGGGGATCACACGCGGGGAGAGACCGAGTCGATGACGGACCACAGCAGCTCTGCTGGCGGGGTCGGCGGAGGCCAGCCTTCCGGGCAGCCCGCGCAGTTCGGCCCTGCGGAGCAGGCCGCCTGGCAGCAGGCGCAAGCGCAGGCTCAGGCACAAGGGCACGGACAGCAGCAGGGACAGCCTCACCAGGGCCAGTATCCGCACGCGCAGCACCAGCCCCAGCAGCCCCAGCCCCAGGCCAACCACCAGCCGGCGCCCGGTCCGTACGGCTATCCGACAGCCGCGGCCCCGGCCCCCCAGCAGCAGCTCCCGTCGGAAGCGGCGCGCGCACAGGTCGCCGCCGCATGGGTGCGCCGCGCCCCGCAGGCCGCGGTGCCGCCGAGCGAGGCCGCCGTACCGACCCTGCCGCCGCGCGCCAGCCGGCCGGCGGGTGAGTCGAAGAAGGACAAGCGGGAGCGGGCGAAGGCCGAGCGCAAGGCCGAGTACGAGCGAAAGAAGGCCGAGCGCGAGGGCCGTAAGCAGGGTGGCGGCACGGCCCCGGCGGCCGGCCGCCCGCACGCGGCCCCCGCCGCACCCGCCACCGCCACCGCCACCGCCGCACCGGCGTCCGCCGCGCCGCAGCCCAGGGCCTCGGCACACGCCGGCGCCGGGTTCGATGTGCCGCGCCCCGGTGGACGGCTGCCCGCCGGTGGCCGGCGTACCCATGTCGCGCTGCGTGCCACGCTGCTGATCACGACCTGTGTCTTCGCGCTCGGCTCCTGCGGTGTCATGGGCCTGGCGATCGGCAAGTCGTCCGGCGCGCAGACCGCGGCCCTGGACGACAAGGACGTGACGCGTTACCGGCTCACCGAGTTCCCGACCCAGGCCGCGGCGACCTTCGCCGAGGAGTACGCGAAGCTCTGCATGACGTACGCGCCGAAGGACGCCGACGCGCGCCGCGAATCCCTGACCCGCTACGCCTCGACGGGCGTCGACCGCGACTGCGGCTGGGGCGGGCAGGGTACGCAGAGCGCCACGCTCGCCAACTGGGACGGGACCGTCGAGGAGCTTCCCGAGTACGGAAAGAACGGCCGGTACCTGGGAATTCAGGTCACGCTGTCGACCGGGCGCGTCACCACCCTCTCCATACCCGTGTACGTGAAGGACCTGGCCACCGCGTCGGGGCTGCGCATCGTCGGCGACGTGGGTGAGATGCCGTTGCCCGTGCGCGGCACCGCGCCCGAGGTGGACCAGGACGACGACGTCGTCGACCAGGATCTCTCCGACCAGCTCAAGGCGAAGGTGCTGCCCGGCTACTTCGTGGCCTGGTCGGCTTCCGACACGACGTCGATGACCCGCTTCACCACCACCGACGCGACCCACGCGGCGACCACGGGACTGGCCGGCGCGCTGTCGGCGCCGCAGGTCCGCGACGTGGCGGCCCTGGCGCCGGCGGGCACCGACGACGGCGACGAGATCACGTACAAGGACGGCCAGTCCGTCCAGGCACGGGTGACGGTCGAGTGGGGCAGCGGCGGCGGCGAGACCGGCAGTGCCGAAGCAGGCACGAAGGTCCTTCGCTCGTACCGGGTCACGGTGGTCAACACCGCCCAGGGCTGGTTCATCAAGGACATCCGCGGCGGCGTCCTCGACCCCGCCGGCGGGCGCGCGGACGAGGGCGAGACCGACGCCCCCGCACCGGACGCGAGCACCCCGCCCGCGAGCGGGGGAAGCACCCCGCCCGCGACTGGGGGAAGCACCCCGCCCGCAGGCGCGAGCACCCCGCCCGCGACCGGCCGCGCGGGCAGCGCGAACCGCACCTCCTGACCGCAACACCCCCGACGTAACGCACTCAGGCACCACACAGCGAAAGGACGCACGACGTGTACCTTGCAGCAACCTCCCTCGAAGGCATGTTCGGCGAGATCCAGGACATCCTCCGCAGCGCCGGGACCATGGTCGCGGTGATCGCCCTGCTCATCCTCGGCATCCGGATGCTGCTGTCGATGAAGCGCGGTGACGGCATGCGCGAGGCGTTCCAGGGCTTCGGCATGATCGCGCTCGCCGCGCTGATCATCGGTGGCGCGACCGGTCTGGCCGGCGTGCTCATCGACCTCGGCGGCCAGATAGGCGGCGGCGGCAAGAACTGAGCCCGGTTACGGGCACGGTCACCCGTAACCGGTAGCCCGCGCCCGCGGCCCGTAGCCCATATCTCGCAGCTCGTAGCCCGCAGCCCGCAGCCCGCAGCCCGCAGCTCGTAGCTCGTAGCTCGTAGCTCGTAGCTCGTAGCTCGTAACGCCCGTCCCGCAACGCGCAGCCGTAAACACACAGGAGAGGGGGAGTGACTGGTGGCACTGGAATCACCGGACGAACCGGAGCCGATGGTCGCCTACGACCACACGGATCTGCTCAACCGGCCCAAGCGCATCTGGAACTGGGGCAACATCCCGCTCCCCGGCCTGCTGCTGCCCGCCCTGGGAGCCGCCTTCGGCTTCGGTGTGCTGTGGCTGGTGGCGATGCTCTCGCTCTCCGCCTTCGTGCCCTTCCTGGGCCTGTCGATGATGACGTCGGTCCTCTACATCGGGCCGCCCGTCGCCGTCTACTTCGTCTGGGGCCGGCCGCTGCCCTCCGCCCTCACCCTCAGCCAGCAGCTGGTGGTCTGGGCCGACTACTGGTTCCAGCCCAAGCGTCTGCAGGGGCTGGCCGCCGACCGTGAACCCGAGGAACTGCACTGGCAGGTCATCCTCTGGCAGCCGGGTTCGCCGCGCTGGCAGCAGCGTTACGACGACGCCGCCACCGCAGCCGCCCGGCACGGCTCCTCGTACGCCGCGCATTCCCCGACCGCACACTCCGAGACCGCAGGATGACTCCTCCATGTTCTTGCTGATCCTCCTGGGCGGGGCGGTCGCCTTCTTCGTGATCGCCATGCTCATGGCCGCCAACTCCAAGGGCGCCAAGGGAAACCAGGGTTCCGGTGGTTCGCGGGGCTCGGGCGGCTCCGGGAAGCAGGACCGGTCCGCCCGCCGCGAAGAGATGCGGCTCCCCTACCGCTACGCCGACGACATGATCTTCGTGCACGGCGACTCGGTGTGGACCGGTATCGCCCTGCCCACCGCCATCGACGAGTACCTCAACGCCACGGAACTGCAGGCGATGGCCGAGGGTCCGGCCCGCGCGCTGCTCAACCTCGCCCGCGGCGACCGCAACGTCGAATGCCACTACCGCAAGGTGTACCGGCCGATCACCGCCACCGACTGGGCCGAGCAGCTCAACTCCGTCGCCTGGGACCCGACCGAGAACTACAAGGCCTACAACCTCCGCAAGGCCGAGTACCAGGAGCGCATCGGAGCGATGCGCGAACGCAACATCCTGCTGGTCAAGCTGGGTTCGCTGAAGCGCGGCTCGGGCGACGACGGGGTGCTGCCCGGCGGTGACGACCCGTTCGACGAGCCGGGCCTGGCCCGCGGCATGAGCGGCGTCGCGGACAAGGCGGCCGCAAGCGCCACCGGTGTCCACGGCGAGTACCTGTCGCCGGCCGTGCTGGCCCAGTGGACCCAGGTCGCCCGCGAGGTCCACGAAAGCCTCGACGCTCTCGGCGGTGCTCCGCTGACCCGCGAGGAACTGGTCTGGCTGATCCGCAAGCCCCTGCACGGCGATCTGCCGGTGCCGCCCGAGCCGGTGCTCGGCTCCCGCTCCTGGGGCCCCGACCAGTTCGACCTGGTGGTCGACTTCTCCGGCGAGAACCGCAAGACGCACATCGTGCTGCACCAGTACGACGAGGTCACCGGCGAGCAGCACACCAGCTACACGACGACGCTGGTGGCCGCCAGCTGGCCCACGGAGACCCGCTTCCGCCAGTCCTCCGCCTGGGCCCGCTACGCCGCGCAGAACGTCGAGTTCCCCGTCGAGATCGACATGCGGTTCACCCTGATCCCGTATCTGAAGTTCAAGGACCGGGCGGGGAAGATCAGCGGCAACCTCGTCGACGAGATGAACGACATGGCCAACTCCGGCCGCTCGCCCGACACCAAGCTCGCCAGCCAGGTAACCCGTGCCAAGCACCTCCTCGACGACGTCGAGGAGCACAAGATGCCGGGCATGGAGGCGCAGATCCGCTTCACCATCTCCGCCCCCGACGTCGCCGAGCTGGAGCGCCGTCGCCGCATCCTCGAGATGCAGTTCAAGCAGGACCTGAAGGTCACCCTGCTGCGTCCGACCCGCCAGCAGTGGCGGCTGCTCCAGTCCCAGCTGCCGGGCAACGCGCCCAAGCTGCCCATCGCGCCGTACCTGCGCCTGCAGGAGGTCGAGCAGCTCGGCGCCGGGCTGCCCACGGCGGGCACCGAGCTGGGCGACAATCCCGAGCAGCGGTCCGGCAAGCGGCTCGGCTGGGTGGGCAATCTGGTCGGCTGGGCCGGCAAGATGCCCGTCCACTACTCCCTGCACGTCGGACCCGCCCGCAACGACGGCGGTGGCCTCGCCATCGTCGGCGCTTCCGGCGGTGGCAAGTCCTCGCTCGCCCTGCAGAAGTTCTACGAGGAGTCGGAGTCGGGCGTGCGCTGCCTGGTCATCGACCCCAAGACCGACTTCGCCCAGCTCTGCTACTACCTGGCCTTCGGCTCCCAGGTGAACGACCCGGAGTTCGCGCACGACGCGGAGACGGGCGTCCTCGGCACCGCGCACAGCCGGTTCCAGCCGGTCAACCCGGAGTTCTGGGCCGAGACCGAGGTCGTCGACCTGCTCAAGGGCCAGGCCGGGGTGCTCGACCCGTGGGTGATCGCCCGTGACGTGCCCGCGGGCCGGCTGCTCGCCGAGTCCATGCTGCGCGGTTTCCTCGGCGACGAGGACTACCAGCGGGTGCGGCTGCCCGTCATCGAGGCCATGGCAACCATCGTGGGCTGGTACAACTCGGCGATCCGGCAGGCCACCGAGCAGGGCCTGAGTGCGCGCGATGCCGAACTGCGGGTGCCGAGGCCGACGTTGTGGCAGGTCGTCGACGAGGTCGTACGGGCCTACGACCAGGCCGTGGCCTCGGGTGACCGCGAGGCCGCCAAGGACCTCAAGCTCGCCCAGATGCTGCTGACCGAGCTGCGGACCCTGCCGTACGCACGGCTCGCCTTCGCCGAGCGCCCGCAGCCGCTGTCCGCGATGCGCAAGCGCCGCACGGTCATCACCCTGCGCGGCTTCCAGTCCCCGGCCGCCTCCGACCCGCGCAACTGGAACCCCGCCGAGCGCCTCGCCGCCACCGCGCTGATGGCGGTCGTGGAGCTGGGCAGCCAGATGCTCGACGTCGGTTACGAGAAGAACCCGGTGACGGGCGAGATCGGCCTGCGGCCCAAGGCTCTCTTCGTCGACGAGGCCTATGTCGTCACCGCGACCGAGAGCGGCCGCGATCTGATGCGCCGCGCGCTCAAGCAGGGCCGCTCCTACCTCGCGGTCACCGTCCTGATCACCCAGCAGGCCATCGACCTCGTCCAGATCGAGGACTCCGAGGCCCGCAGCGGCGGCGCGAACCAGATCCACACCGTGTTCGCCTTCAAGCAGAAGTCCGCCCAGGAGGCCTCCCTGGTGGCGCCGCTGCTCGGACGCCCCGAGAACGACGCCAAGGTCATCTCGGCCCTCCAGGAGCTCCGTACCGGTGTCTGCCTCCAGCGGGACGCCGACAAGCGGGTCGGCACCGTCGCCGTCGACCTGGTCTTCAAGGAGATCCTCGCCGCGACGGACACCAACGGCACGACCCGGCCCGCACGTCAGGGGACCAACCCGCCGCTCAGCGTGTGGGACTGGACCTTCCTGCAGGAGGCGGAGCCGGAGCCGGAGCGGGAGTCGGCGCAGACGGCTGTGGCCTGACCCGTCACGACGCACACCAGTACACCGAGGAGCCACGCATGCGACGCCTGTCCAGAACTCTTGCCACCGGCACCGCCCTTGTCGCGCTCGCGACGGTGAGCGGTTGCGGGTCGGATTCCGACTCCCCGAAAGCCGGGGGCGTGACCGGCTCGGCCGGGCAGACCGATAAGGCCGGAGGGAAGGACGGGACGGCCGGGCAGAAGGACGGGGCGGCCGGCGACGGCCTTCCCGCCGCCAAGACGATGCGGGGTGCGCAGGAGTTCCTTCTGGGTGCCGGACTGCCCTGCACCAGCGTCAGCACGGACGAGAACGCCAAGGGTGCCCCCGCCCAGGGCTTCCTCGGCACCACCTCACCCACTGCCACCGCCGAGGAGAAGCGCGAAGCGGCGTCCTGGAAGATCAAGGAGGCGGGCGTCTGCGGCGAGCACCACGGCAACAGCTGGGTCATCTACCTGCCCGAGGACATGGAGACGTTCCAGCGGAAGTACCGGGACGCCGCCTTGAAGACCGCGAAGGAGAGTGACGGGAGCTACGGCAGTCTGCGCACCGGTCGCTACCTCTTCGGCGCGGACTTCGTGGTCGATCCGACCTCCAAGCTCCGGGACAGCGGCCTGCTCGAGACCGGCCTGCTGATCTTGAACTGCGACCCCGATCTGAAGGTGGCCAGCGGCTACCGCAAGCAGGACGCGCTGGTCGACGGGTGCGTCATGACGAACTACATCCCGGGCTGAACCGGGCTGTCGTCCCAGCCTCGCAAGCATCTCCCGCTGCCGCGGAACCCACAGAAGGAAGGCCGATGTTCGTGCGCCGTAGCGCCAAGTCAGGCGGTGCTCTCAACGATGCCCCGTCGCTCCGCGACCGGGTGAAGCGCGTCGGCCGGGCCGCCCGGGCCGGTGTGTTCCTGATCCTCGCGCTGCTCGCGCTGACACTGGCCGCCCCCGGCGCGGCGCACGCGGACTTCGCCTGCGACTTCACCGGCGACGACAGCTACCAGATGGACACGCCGGGTTCCAACGGCGAGTCCCTCATGCCGGCGGTGAATCAGTGGGAGGGCAAGGCGGACCGTGCCAAGAACCTGAACGACACCACGGGCATGGTCACCGGTGCGGTCAAGATGCCGAAGAGCGCCGATCAGTACACGCTGTACGAACTCAACGGCATGCGCGGCATGAACTGGTCCATGACCTTCAAGGACAAGGACGACGGCTCCGAGCGGAACGGTGAGGTCGGCAGCGGCGCCGACGACTGCGAGATCATGGACTACGTCAACAACGGCGTCGCCGACATGGTCTTCAACGGCACCAAGATCCTGACCCGTACGGCCATCTCCATCAAGGAGTCCGCCTCCAACCCGAGCCCGCTCAGCGGGCTGTACGCCGGTCGCGACAGCGTGGTGAAGACGCTGAAGCAGAACGTCTTCATTCCGGCCGTGCCCGTCATGATCGCGCTCACCGGCCTCTGGGTCTTCACCAAGTGGCGCAAGGGCGAGATGCGTGAGGTCTGGTCCGGCGTCGGCTGGGCCTCTCTGACGACCATCGCCGTCGTGGCCCTCCTGACGGGCGGAAACTACGACAAGGTCATCGACCAGGCGGACTCCGGTATAGCCCAGGTCAACTCCGCCCTGTCCGAGGCGGTCCTCAGCGGTGTCTCGGGGGAGATGCAGTCTCCTTGCGACCTGCCGAAGGACGCGTACAACCGGGGTCTGCGCATTTCCAGTTGTGCCATGTACGACACGCTGGCGTTCCGGCCGTGGGCGCTCGGCCAGTTCGGCGAGGGCGGCACGAACTGCATCTTCAAGAAGAACGAAGGCGGCAGGATCGAGAACGGTGCATGCCGCCCGAAGAGCGCCGGCACCGAGTGCAGCTGGGGCAAGGGAGCCCGTTGCGAGGACCTGCGGGCCCGCCAGGTGGTGGCCCAGTCCATGACCAACAAGGACATCCAGGCCGAGAAGGAAGAGAAGAAGAAGTTCAACAAGTACGACGACGATTGGGTCGACATCCGGATCGACATGACCGGCGGCGAGGAGGAGGACGGGGAAGACCTCCCCGACAGGCACGTCTACGACGTCGCGTACAACGACTGGGCCGGCAAGAGCGCCGGGAACCGCGTCGGTCTCGCCTTCTACTCCCTGGTCGCCGCGCTCATCGTCGGTCTGATGGTCATCGTCCTCAGCGCGCTCACCCTGCTGTGGCACGCCGTGACGCTGATCCTGATCATCCTGCTGCCGCTGGTCGCCACACTGGGCATCCACCCGTCCCAGCAGAAGCTGCTCAAGGGCTGGCTGGAGACGTTCATCCACAGCTTCGTGCTTCGGGCGGGCTTCGGCGTCATCCTCACCGTGCTGCTCGTGCTGTACCAGATGATCCTGCCCGCGAAGATCGCCCTGGGTATGCAGCTCCTGCTGCTCCTGCTGGTCACCGTCGCCGTCGTGATGATGCTGAAGAAGCTGCTCGCCGGAAACTTCAGCCCGCAGATCGCGGGGGCGCAGGACGCGCTGGGCGTGCGGGACATGGCGAACACGGTCAGCGGCAAGGTGGCCGACAAGGCGCCCGGCACCGCCCGCGCCACCGGGCGTGTGGCCGGGAACGCCGCCGCGCGCGTCGGCCGGGGTGTGGACGGCGCGGTGCTCGGGGGCCGGCTGCAGAAGGGCGGATGGCTGCCCATGAACAACTCCAAGCGCCAGCAGCGCAAGGGCGCGTACCAGGCTCGGACCGCGCAGCAGAAGGCGCACCAGAATCAGCAGAACCAGGACCAGGGCAAGCAGGAAGCCGCTTCCGCGCCGCCCGTGGCCGAGACCCCGCGTCCGCGCCGCAGCGGCCGGGTCAGCGCCCCCGCGGCCTACGAGAAGTCCCAGGGCGCGGGCCAGGCCCCGGCCGCGCCTGCCGCTCCCGCGCCGCAGTCGGGCGCCCCGCGCGCCCCGCAGCCGCCCGCCCAGGTCCCGCCGCAGCCGCAGCCGCCGCAGGCACAACCGCCCCGCCCCGACCACCGCATGCCCCGATAGAAGGCACCTGTCATGGCAAGCCTCATCACCGACCACGGCCCGGCGGAACTCGCCGCCGAGCTGAACGCGCTGCTCGACCTGGACTGGCCCACCGTGTGGGCCGGGGTGCCTGCGAACGAGACCAAGCGCGGTTACTGGTGCGAGGGGTTCGGCTGGCAGCCCCTGTGGTTCCAGTCGGGCCTCTGGGTCCGCACGCGCCAGGGCGGCCGTCTGCACCTGGCCTCGGTCCGCCCCGGCCGCCCGGTGACCGGCGTCTCGTACACGGCGTGGCAGGTACGTGCCGACCGCGCCGACGAGAACCCGTCGCTGATGACGGCCGCCGTCGATCGTTTCGAAGCACACCTGGCGGCCCTCCGCGAGATCCTCGGCCCGCCCGACTGGCACGGCGCCTGGGACGCGCCCGACTTCCCTGTTGACGCGGGCGACGCCGACCGGCGCCGCGAGCACCAAACGCCGCACCGGTTCGCCCGCTGGACCTTCCGCACCCCGGCTGCCCCTGTCTTCGAGCTCGGCGCGGATCTCGCGCCGGGCACGGCACAGGAGCAGGCACCGGCTGGTGCGACGATCTCTCTGACATGCCGTGGCCCGGCCGACCCGCAGGCGGCTGCGGGTCCCGGCTGGCTGCTGTGAACGAGACGGAGAACTGGGGAACGAGATGGGCCTGAAGCTGGAACGACAGAGCCGCAGCCCGCAGCAGCTGATCGCCGAGCTGCGCGGGCTGGCCGACGTGGACTGGGAGACGGTCTGGAACGGTCCGCCATACCCGGGCCAGGGGCTGGACATGTGGTGTGCGCAGTTCAACTGGGTGCCGACGGCGTTCGAAAGGGTCCTCAGTGTGAGGACCGACGCCGGAGGCGAGCTGTCGTTCCCCTCCTCCGGGCGCTGGGCTCCCGTTCACACTGTCACCCAGGAGCAGTGGGGTGCCTGGGCCGAGACGGGAGCCGACAATCCGCTCGTCCTCGATCGAGCGGCCCATGTCTGGCCGCTCTATCTGACAGCTGCGTGCTCCGTTCTCGGCGAACCCGCGTGGGAGGGTACCTGGGAGAGCGATGACTTCCCTGAGAGCCTGGGCGGCTATCAGATCCCGGGCCCTGACGAACGCATTGCTCATCGGTCTCCGTACCGGCTGGCCTACTGGATGCCTGCCACGTCCGACCGTCCGTTGACCGTGCTCGCCGTCACTCTCGGGTCGGGAGCAACGGAGACGGCGAAGCCGCGGGGTGCTCTGCTGAACCTGAAGTTCTATCCGAGGCCTGCCGAGGGCGGACAACTGTGAGCGGATCCCTGATTCCGGTCGAGATCGAGGCTCTGGCACTCGAGCTCGCCCAACGCGAAGCCGCTGCCGCTGCGCTGGCGAGGGCCAGGGCGGCGGAGATCGCCGACGAGCTGGAAGCCGCCGCCGGCGACAAGAGCATCAGCGAATACCTCAAGGAGTTCGTCAAGGACGAAGCAGGCGTGCGGCCGCCGGAGGGGACCGCACCGCAGAGTGCGTTCTGGTCGTTCGGGCACGATCATCCGGAAGCTCCGCCGAATCATGAGGGCAAGCCCTTCCTGGACAACCGCTACATTGCCGAGGCCTGGGCCCAGTTGCAGAACGAGCAGCGTCCAGGTTCGGCTCAGACCCTCGAAACCACCGAAGCCGGCCGCCGTTTGAACGAGATGCACCTCTGGGAGGACGAGGTGTTCGAGGAGCTCGCCGCCAGGGACAGCGACATCACCTGGGAGTTCGCCAGGCAGTGTTGGGCCGACCTCTCCGAGACATACGCCAAGGCGGCCGAGGGTCAGGTCGTGGTCTTCGCCGAGTCCGGTCACACCCGGTCCATCTTGCGCCAGAAGGAAAGCCCTGCGCTCCAGGCCAATCGAGCCGTCGGTCTGGACAACATCCACTTCGCCTTCGAAGCACCTCAGTGGTGGCCCGAAGTATCCCGGAACGAACTGGGTACGAACGCCGTGCGCGCCGTCGCCCAGTTCGACAACCCGAGCCTCCCCGGGTACCTCGACCCTGAGGCGTACGCGGCCTGCGCACCCGAGGTACGCAAGGAAATGCTCGCCAAGGCGATGGAGAACGCGACGCCCCAGCAGGAAGCGCCTGAGCAGGAAGCACCGCAGAAGGAAGCGCCGCAGAAGGAAGCGCCGCAGAAGGAAGCGCCGCAGAAGGAGGCAGCGGCCGTCGAGTCAAAGACCGCTGAAGCTGCCACCGAAGCCTCAACCGAAACCGAAACCGAAACCGAAACCGAAACCGAAACCGCAACCGCAGCTGCTGCCGAAGCCGAAGCCCCCGCCATCCAGGAAGCGCCCACTCCCGCCGCCGCCACGGCCAAACCCGTCCCGCCGCCCCTCTGGCAGGCGGGTTTCACCCCCCGGCCCACCCGCATCAACCCCGGCTCCTCCGGCCCTTCCTCGACGACGACCGAGCCCCCCGGTGTCGACACCGGGCTCGCTTCCCGTACCGCCGGAAATGGAATGGACGGCCCATGAGCTCCCGCTCCGCCCTCACCTCCCTACGACGCCTCCTGCGCCAGGACAGCAGCGACACCTGGGCCGTCCGACTGCTCCCCCGCATCGTCTTCGGGCTGGCCCTCGCCTACACGCTCTTCGTACTCGCGTCGGCCGGCATGTCCTCGTTCATCGCGGTTTGCACGATGCTGGCCCTCGCTGTGACCGGCTGGCTGCTCCGTCGCCGTGGGCAGTTGCTGCTGGGGCTCGTGTCGACGGTCATCACCGCCGCGGTCACCGGCGGCCTGGCGGCCGCGGGTGACATCGCCCGGGGCACCGCCGCGAGCGGATTCCTCAGCGGACAGGCCGTGTTCGGCTACTGGGCGCTCTCCGGGATGGCCCTCCTCGGGGCCTGGATGGGCAAGGAGCACCCGGGCCGCCGGGGCGTCACCGTGGTCATCGCCGACGTGGTTCTCGTCACGATCTCCAGCGTGGGAACAGTGGTGCCCTCGGCGTCCGTTCCCCTCGGGTTCCTGGGCGTGGTCGCGGTGCTGGCGGCCCGCGGGGGCGGCATCGCCGCAGTACGGAGGCGTATGCGCCAGGTGAGCCGGCCTGGGCGACGGTCACTTCCGGCCACCGATTCGGACGGCTAGCACCCTGATGTGTGGTCAGCATCCGGTCGGCGCATGCAGGGCGATGCGTTCAAGACAACTTTGCGGTCGCCAATTGGCTTGTTCTAGAGTCCCCGCGGGTCATAGATCAAGTCGGGGGATCACGTTTATGGTCACAACAGCCCATAGGGCTCTACCTGCACTCATACGGCCAACCACCAGGTCCACGCCCACGCACGTGCCCACGTCCGTGCCCAGGTCCACGCCCACGCCCGCGTCTGCGCCTTTGCCCTGTCGGCGACGGCCCGACATTTTCCGCCACCCGCTCCTCGTGAACCCGCCGGCCGGCACCACGGGACTCCCCATCCAGACGCGACGACTCCAGGCTCTCGTACACGCGGCCCGGCAGCTCTGCTCCTCCTGCCCGCTCTGGGCGGAGTGCCTGCGGGACTCCGTCACCCAGTCCGATCCGGGTGGCTATGCCGCCGCCACCACCCAGGAGGACCGTCGCCGGATGCGCCGGAGGCTCGGAATCGGCAACGCCCAGGGAGACCTGGGGTTCCCATCGGACTCCGGGCATCGCACGGTCGAACTCGACGCCGTACTCGACGCGTTCGACGCCCAGCAGGAGCGCTGGAGGGACCGGTCTGGCCGGCAACCGCAGCACTCCCGGGAATCCCGGGAATCCACAGCACACCGCGTCGCGGAACGTGGTCAGCAGCACGACAACACACACGAGGTATCAATGGCGGCCCCGGCAGGCGAACGGATCACTTTCTCGCTCGAAGATCCGGCCCTCGCCATACAGAAGGCCGTCCTCGGCCCGCTGGTGCACTCCACGCTTCCCACCCTCGAGATCACCGAGCAGCTCGCCGGGATGATGGCGCACGCGCCCTCCGCCGGACTGTCCCCGCAGTTGCTCGAAGCCTTCCGGGAGGCGCGCCGCTGCCTCGAGTCGTGGCGTGCGACGACCGGCGACGACACCCCGCGCCGTCCGGCGGACCACGGACTCACCGGATCCGTCAGCGTCGAGCTCGCGACCAGTGACCCCCTCGCCGCCCTGCGCCAGGACATCTTCGAGCCCCTGGTGCGGCGCCTCGCCGAGTCACTCGGCCGTATCGAGGCGATCACGGCGGTGCTCGTCGCGGCCCCGGGCCACACCGTTCCGCACGGCCCCGAACTCGCGGCGGTGCACGCGGCACTGCGCGATCTCGGATCGCAGCTGGAGCAGTACGACGCCATCGCGCCGCTTCGCGAGGACCACTTCTGCGGCCACGACGCCCTTCAGCACGACGCGCACCCCCGGACCGACCCGCTTCCCCGGACCGACGCGCGCTTCCGGCCCGAAGCGCATCCCCGGCCCGCCGCGTCCGGTACCTCCGCCGGGAGCGTGATCCCGCTCGCCTCCTGGACCGCGCCGAGTCTGCGCAGGGCGGTGGAGCTGGCGGTGGCTTCCTTGCCCGGCCCCTTCACCGGTCGTGACATCCTGCTCGCGCTGCCCCCGGGTTCGTACCAGGATTCGGCGAAGTCGGTCAGCAACGCCCTCTCAGCCATGGTCAAGTCGGGCCGTCTGCGGCGTGTGTCCCGCGGCACCTACACCGTGGCCGCCCAGTCCACCGACGCCATCGCCGCGCACTCCTGAAGGGCACTGCCTTGCATCCCAGCCACCCGGCCGCCGATGTCCGCATCTTCTCCCCCAACGCGGGCCTGATCGACGGGGTCCCCGTCACGGCGCCGCCCTACGGCGACATCCAGGAAGTCGTCATCGCGATCCTCCAGCAGCGCGCCCAGCAGCTCGGAGCCCCGACCGCGGCCGTCATCACGGACGGCCGTTACGGCGGCGCGATCCGCATCCTCATCCACCCCGACGGCGCCACCGAAGCCCTGGACTGACCACCCAGACCGCGCCACCGAAGCCCTGGACTGACCGCCCCGTCGGTCACCGAAGCCGAGCGGCCGGCCGGCCCCCCAGCCGCCCGCCGAGGCTGTCGCACACCCTCGGCGTTCACATACGCGGATCGGTTTCATCGACACGAACCCTTGAGGGCTGTGAAGCGCGGGGGCAGGCCTGCCAGCCACCAGCCACGGACGGTTCATGCACCGGTTCGGGCCCGGCATCCGCAACGGCACCTACTGCCACGACCAACCGACGTGAAGCTTCCGGTTGTCGTGGACGCACCCTTGGCAGACCTGTCCCACCAGGGGTTTCACGGCCGTCCGCCGCGACGGCACTGATTCAGCTTTCAGCAACTCGCCTTGCCCAGAAGCCATTTGACCGAGAAAAAAGCATAAGGATCTTGACGCTCCAGTAGATCGCAGATACGTTCTTGATGATCTACACGGGGGAAGCGGATGCGGGCCAATAGGCGCCGCACCAGAACGGGGAGCAGGGAAGTACAGCGCAGGCGGCAGACCTCCGCCATATCGCAGTTCTTCGGTACGGCCGGACATCCGTCCATTCGCGTTTGTCGCGCGACGGATCCGGCGTGCCCACCGGCCTTTTCTCTTCATCCTTTCCACGTGTCGTGGCTGCATTCATCGAGCTTCGGGATCGCTCTGCGCGTCGTGCGTGCGTGGAGCGTGACCGATGGGAGGCCGGCACGTCGCAGGCCTCCTCTGAGCGCCCAGCCGGGCGACTACGTGTACGGGGGAGGTGAAGAGCATGGAGAACCTGGACGTCATCGAGGTCGAGGACGACATCGTCGAGTTCGAGTCCGCCGAGGACAACGCGGCGAACGTGGCCAACGTCGGCAACATCGCCAACGTCGGCAACATCGCCAACAGTGCCAACATCGGAAACATCTGATGAGGCTCGCTGGCGGGGGCCTTTCCGGCCCCCGCCACATCACAGGGAAGGGTATGCCGGACGTGGCGCGCTCGGTCATAGAAGAAAAGATGGATGCGGCCCGCAAGCTGGCCCGCGTGCTTTCCGACAACAATGACGGGTCGATCGACTCGATCTATATCGCGGGAAGCCTGACGGCCGGACTCGGAAATCCCACGAGTGACGCCGATCTGTTCGTTCTGTACGCCGACGAAGCGGCGATGGGCGACGACGTGTCGCAGTACAACGTCGACGGCCACCGGGTCGACGTGGAGCGCTACACCCTCGCGTTCGTCGAGGAGGCCATCGGTGAGATCACGTCGTTCCGGCTGCAGCGCGACAACCTGACGGACCTGCACAAGCTGCCGTCCAAACTGGACTTCGTCTGCCGTCTGTACACGTCGGAGACCGTCGTCTCGTCGCCCGCGCTCGAGGCCGCCAAGGCGCGCATCGACGCATCCATCGGGGACATCCGCCAAGTGGCGCTGAACTACTCGGCGATCGCGATCAACGGACACCTCGAGGACTTCCTCGGCGCCTCCGTCGACGGTGACCTCGAGACGGCCGCGCTGGTCGGTCAGGAACTCACCGCGTACGCCGGCAAGGCCGTCGCGGCGGCCTCAGGCGACCTGTACTACAGCAAGAAGTGGGTCTACAAGCAGCTCGCGCGCAACCCCGTCGAGGGCTTCCCGAAGGACACGTTCACCGATTTCCAGCGCGGCACCTGGACCGGTCGCGGCTCCGAGGCCGCCGAGCAGCTCGTCTTCTTCGTTCAGACCTGCATCGCCGCGAGCCAGCTGCTCAGCCGCCAGGGCGTCCCCCTCGACGTCTGGCCGGCCTGGACCGCCCCGGCCGAGCCCGCCGCCGACGGCCTGTGGCGCAACCCCTCGTACAACGTCCTCGGCCAGAGCGACGGCATCCTTCTCCACTGGGAGCTGCGCCGGCAGCTGATGCTGCGCGACCCCGCCGCGTTCGTCTGGGCCCTGTGCGACGGCCGCGGACAGCAGGACGTGATCGAGGCCGTGGAGCGCCTCGCCGAGCACGTACCCGCCCTGAAGTCGATGACCGCCGAGCGCGTCGGAAAGCTGCTGCAGTCGCTGCGCGAGCGCGACCTGGTGCAGGGCGAGCCGTACTCCGTTCTCAGCGCGATCTGACCGGGCCACGGGGGCACAGGGCGATGGGAAGCGTGATGAGTGAGGGACCCGGGGACGACCGCGGGGCCGAGCGGCTCCTGGAGCTGGCGCAGTGGGCCGTGGAGCGTCTGCAGGCATCGGCCGACTACGTGCAGGCCTACGCGGAGCGCACCCTCGAGGTACGCGTCGAGTGCCTGGACGGCGACGTGCTCGCCACCTGCGTCGAGCCCCGCGAGGGACTCGCCTGCATGGTCCGGCAGGGCGACCGCTGGCGTCACCGCGCCTTCTCCGTGACGGAACTGGCGGCGCTCCCGCAGTGGCTGGACGCGGCGGCGGCCGCGGCCGGCCCGGACGGGACGGGCGTACGGTGGCCGGAACCGGAGGCCGTGGACTTCACGCCCGTGGTCGCGCGGGACTGGCTCGTCCAGGACACCGGGGTGCCCCACTCCCTGCGCACGATGGAGGACTTCACCGCGCGTACCGTCGCCGTCGCCGACACCGACGGCGTGCGGGCCAGCTCCGCCTCCCGCCTGGTGCGGCGGCGCGTCGAAGCCACCGTCACGGCTGAAGGCGGCCGCTACCGCGGCCTCAACCGCTGGCTGGAGCGCGGCCCGAAGGCCGGCCACACCGCCGGCCGCGGCGCCGTGGATCCCCAGGACGTGGCGCGCGTGGCCCTCGGCCACGCGCAGGACTCCGCGCGCGCGGCCCTGCGGGGACGCCACCGCACCCCTGTCGTCTTCGGCCCGTCCGCAGCCGTCGGCTTCCTGCACGAGCTCGTCGGCCATGCCCTCGAAGGCGACAACTTCGCCATGCGCAGCGACTACATCGCCGCGCTGCGCAAGCCGGGCGCCATACCCGCCGTGCTCTCGCTGCACGACGACGCCACCCTTGCCGAGGGCTACGGCTCGTACGAGATCGACGACGAGGGCATCGCGGGCCGCACCACCGTCCTGGTCGCGGACGGGGAGATCGGCTCACCGCTCACCTCCGTACGCGCCGCGCAGCGCCACGGTTACACGCCCACCGGCAACGGCCGCCGCCGGGACTACCGTGAGCTGCCGCTGCCCCGGGCCAGCAACACCGTGGTCCCGCGCGGCGACGAGGATCCGGCCGCCCTGCTGGCGACCTCCCGCGAGGGTCTGCTGCACGTCGGCTCCCTGGGTGCCGGAATGATCAACCTCTCCTCCGGCGAGTTCTCCTTCGCGGCGCTCAACTGCGCCTACATCACCCCCGACGGCCATCGCGTCCCTGTCCGCGACGTCAGCCTCTTCGGCGACGCCCTGGACATCCTGGCGCGCATCGAGGGCATCGGTTCGGACTTCGGCGGCGACAGCATCACCTGCGGAAAGCAGGGCCAGATGATCGGAATCGGTCTCTTCTCGCCCTCGATGCGCTACTCCGCACTGGATTGGAGCGCGGCATGAGAGTGCTGGAGACAAAGACAGCCCAGGGCCTGGCCACCGCGGCCGCCGTCGAGGACTCCCTGCACGACGGGGAGCACGCGGCCACCTTCCTCGAAAGGACCGCCCGGCGCCGGCTCACGGTCGACCCGGCCGGCCGCAAGCGGCTCTTCGTCGACGACCCCGGCTTCGGCGGCTTCGTACGCCTCGACCGGGACGGCCGGGAGCTGTACCTCAACGCCAACGAGCTGAGCGCGGAGGGCGCGGCCGGGCTCCTCGCGAGCGGACGCCACCTCTTCCACCTCGGCAGCCCCGCCCCCGCCGCCGAGCGCGGCGGGGCACACCACCCCGTACAGGCCGCCGACGGTGGCTGGGAGACGACGGCCGAGCGGCTCGACATGACGGCCGCGGCCGCCGGCACGGCCGCGCCGGCGGACGCCGTCGCCGCCCGGCTGTGCCCCGGGCAGGTCTTCGGCAGCCTGCAGATCTCCGATGTACTGCGCGAGTCGGTCTTCGCGGACAGCTCCGGAACCCGGCTCTGGGACCGCTGCTACGGCGTCGAGCTGACCGCCGTCGCCACGAGCGCCGACGGCACCCGCGCGGTCTCCGCCTCCCGCTACGCCACCGGCCTCGACGGGATCGACCCGGCGGACCTCGGCCTCGAACTGAGCCTGATGGAGACGGGCATGGCCGCCGGGGAGCGCCCCTTCGAGGGCCCCCGCGTCGTCTTCGCCCCCAGCGCGACCGCCCAGCTGCTGCGCGCCCTCGTCAACACGATCCTGCTCAACCCCGTGGCGCACCCGGCACCCCTCGTCACCTCGCTCGTGGACGAGGGGCCCCGACCGGACGCGTGCGGCGCCCGCTCCTTCGACTGCGAGGGCACCCCCACCGGCCGTACGGAGCTCATCGGTCACGACGGCGTGCAGCGCGCCGTCGCCACCCGCAAGGCGCACGTCGGCGGCGAGGACGGTGCGGCCGCCGGGAGCGCAGGACGGCTGACCGGACACGCCTGGTGGAACCCGCTGAAGAACTTCCCGCAGCTGGCGGCCGGCAACGTCCGGCTGACCCCGGCCGGCGCCGGCGACGCCCTGCTCTCCGGCGAGCGGTGCGTGGTCGTCGACGCCCGCACCCTGGGCGTCGAGGAGTTCCGCTCCGGCGGCCAGCTGGCGTTCCGGCTGCTGGCCGCCCGCGCGGTGGACGGCGTACCCCAGGAGCCCTTCCGCCCCATGTCCGTCGAGGGCGAGGCCATCGACTTCCTCGCGTCCGTCACGGCGGTCGGCGAGAGCGTGTCGTACTTCCCCGGACAGTTCTCGGCCGGTGGCGGCTACCTGGAGATGGACCTCACCCGGGTCACCTCGAAAGCGAGTGAGCGATGAGCGCAGCCGACAAGGGCCTTGAAGCCCGCGGACTCGTCCGCGAGTTCAGCGCCAAGGACGGCACCGTGCGGCGGGCGGTCGACGACGTCGCCCTGACCGTCAGGCCCGGCGAGCTGGTCTCCGTACTCGGCCCCAACGGTGCGGGCAAGACCACCACCGTCAAGATGCTCACCGGCCTCCTGCTGCCCACCTCCGGCACCGTGCTGATCGACGGCCACGACGTCGTACGCGCCCGCCGCCGCGCCTCGCTGGCCTGCGGATTCAGCCTGGGCGGCGACACCGGCCTGTACCCGCGGCTGACCGCGCGGCAGAACCTGGACTTCTTCGGGCTCATGTACGGCCTGCGTGGCGCCCGGCTGGAGTCCCGCGCCCGGCTGCTGCTGGAGGAGGTGGACCTCGCCGACCGCGAGGGCGACCTCGTCGGGTCGTTCTCCCGGGGCATGAAGCAGCGGCTGCACCTGGCGCGCGCCCTGCTCCACGACCCTGCCGTGCTGATCCTGGACGAGCCGTCCGCCGGCCTGGACCCGCAGTCCGCCGCCGCCATGCGCGCGCTGGTGGCGCGGCTGGCGGGGGAGGGCCGCAGCATCCTGCTGACCACCCACGACATGCGCGAGGCCGAGGAGCTCAGCGACCGGATCGTGCTGATGAAGGGCGGCCGGGTCCACACCGAGTCCACGGCCGCCGAGCTGCGGCTGACCGCCGCCGAGCGGCTCGGCCACGTGGTGAACGCGGTCTTCTCGGGCGCGGAGGTCCCCGACGGGATCAACGCCTGCCCCGGGCTGATGCATTCGGAGCGCGACGCCGGAACGCTCACCCTGCGGGTCTCCGACGGGGCTGCCGCCGTCCAGTGGCTGCTCTCAGCCTTCCCGGGCATGACCACCAGCGTCGCGGTCACGCCGCCCACCCTCGAAGAGGTCTTCCTCGACATGGTGGCGGCGTCGTGACGGCCGTGACATCCGGGCCCGCGGGCGCGTCGACCCGTACGGCGGGATGGTTCCTGCCCACCTTCGTACGGGCGCTGGCCGACCAGCTGCGGATGCACGCCTCCAGCCCCATGGCGGTCTTCTCCACCCTGGCCATGCCGTGCGTCTTCGCGTTCGTCGTGCACGCCAACGCCACCGGCGGCGCCGCGCGCGACACCACCGGCGACATGGCCGTCGGCTCCGCGGGCATCGGCATGCTCGACTCGATCATCGTCCTCGTCGTCGTCAGCCTGCTGGGCGAGAAGCAGTGGAAGACGCTGTACGCGGCGCTCGGCAGCCCCGGCGGACTCGTCCCGGTGGTGCTCGGCAGGCTGACCGGCACCGCCGTCCAGTCGCTCACCGCGCTGCCCGGCACGCTGGTCATCCTGGTCCTGCTGTTCGGCGTCGGCGACGACTTCGACTGGGTGCGCTGGCTGGCCGGCGGAGTGCTGCTGGCCTTCGCGACCGCGTCCGTGGTGGGCCTGCTCGGCTTCGCCGTTCTGCGCTTCCCGTACTCGGCCGGCATGACGAACGGGCTGACCGGCCTGGTCATGGCGCTCAGCGCGCTCATCGTTCCGCAGTCCGCCCTGCCGGGCCCGGTCCAGAAGCTCGCACTCGTGATCCCGCAGTCCCACGTCATGGCATGGGTGCGCGGCAGCGGTACGGGCGAACTGCTGGCGGCTCTCGCGCTGACCGGCGCCTACTGCGGACTTGTCGTGCTCTCGGTCCGGCGGCTGGAGAGCATCGCCCGCCGCCAGGCCCTGCCCCTGGAGGCGTGACCTCATGGAAACCCGCATCGAGGACCGCCCGGGCAGTGCCGTCGGCGCCGCCCTGCACGGCGCGGCACTCTCGTACCGCGCCCTGTTCACCTGGCTCAACCCGCTCGGCTACCTGAGCTCCCGCATCGTCCGCCCGATCGGCATGGCGATCGCCTTCATCTCCCTGTCCACGCACTACGGGGCCGCGGCCGGGCGCATGCTCGTGGCGTCCAGTCTGCTGGCGGGCGCCGGAGCCGTCGTCTACGGCATGGCGCTGTCCATCGGCAACGAGCGCTCGTTCGGCACCCTGGGGATCTGGCTCGCCGCACCCCAGAACAAGCTGGCCGCGGCGTGCCAGCGGGCCCTGCCGCACATCGTGGACGGGTTCGTCGGCGGGCTGTGCACCTACCTCGTGTGCTGCCTGCTCTACACCACCCTGCCGATCGGGCTGCCGGAGTTCGCCGGCCTGCTGGCCGTCGGTGTGCTGACCACCGCCGGCTTCGGCCTGTCGCTGTCGGCCCTCGCGCTGGTCATCGAGGACCTGTTCGTGGGGCCGAACATGGCGGAGCTGGTCCTCATGGTCCTGTCGGGAACCCTGGTGCCGCAGGACCGGCTGCCCGGCTTCCTGGTGCCCGTGAGCGAGGCCATGCCGCTCAGCCACGTCATGGAGGCGGTCGAGCGAAGCCTCGCGGGGCGCTCGCTCGGGACGGCCCTGCTCGTCGAACTCCTCGTCGGAGCCGCCTGGTTCGCGGCCGGCGCGCTCTTCCTGCACCTGGCGGTCCGCCGTGCGTCCGCCCGTACCGCACTCGGCAACGCCTAGAACACTCAAGAGAAGGAAAAAAGCCACATGTCTACCTTCAGCCGCTCGGCGAACGCCTGGATCGACCCGCGAGGCTCTTTCGCGGCCACGGCAGGCCGACGTGACGGCCTGATCACCCGTGACAACCTCGACGCCCGGCCACTGACGGCCGACGAGCCCTACCTGGTGCCCTCGCTGCCGGTCGAGGTGCACTGCCACGGGCTGGGGGACGTCGATTTCTCCAACTTCGCGGAGATCGACCTCTTCGCGGTCGACAAGCACGCCGCCTCCGAGGGCCTGCTGTGCATCCCCACCCTGTACCTCCGGCAGGACCGGCTCGACGGCTTCGTCGAGTTCATGCGGGGCTTCGCCGCGCTGAAGGCCGACGGCCAGCTGCCGTTCGTCCCCGCCATCGCGCTGGAGGGACCGCTCGTCGCCAGCTTCGGCGGCACGCCGGCCTCCTCCGTGTGGGCTCCCTCCAAGGAGGAGTGGGAGAAGCTCGCAAGCTGCGGCCCGCTCGGCCTCGTCTACATCATGATCTCGCCGGACGCGCTGCAGTCCAGCTCCTACCTCGCGGCCCAGTTCACCCCGGACCACCCGCCGCTGGAGTGGATCGTCACCCGCCTCGTCGAGAACGGCGTACGCCCGGCGCTCGGCCACTTCGCCAAGGAGAACCCGCAGCTCGGGGCGGACTGCATCGAGGAGGTGCTCACGGCGGCCGAGGCGGCCGACTGCCCGCACTCCGGCGTCCGCGTGGTCACCGACCACCTCTTCAACGAGATGCCGCTGCTGATCAAGCACGCCTTCCGCACCTCCAAGGCGCGCGCCAACCGCGACGCCCTGCTGGCGAGCTACGACCTGCCGTCCTGGAACCTGGCGGACCTGCACGAGCAGGTCGGCCCCGTGCCGGCCGCCATCATGCGCGGCGCCCACCAGGGCCGCATCGCCGCCTGCCTCAACTTCGACGGCGAGCACGTCGACTTCGCCATCGCCAAGCGCGCCATCGAGATCGTCGGGCCGCAGAACATGATGCTGATGACCGACCGCAGCGACACCGCGCGGCTGGCCGGGCAGGACCTCCACCAGGAGCCCGGCAGCGACCTCTGGTACCAGGAGCAGGGCGTGGTCGCGGCCGGCACCCAGCCGATCGACCAGCAGATCGCCAACGTACGGGCTCTGGGCGTCTCCGAGACCGACATCTGGAACCTGGTGTCCTTCACGGCGTACCGCACCTTCTTCCCCGAGATCGACCTCGAGGGGGAGCAGTTCCGGCAGGGGTGCCACGTCGACGCCGGCCGGCAGCGCTTCGCGCTGCTCTGACCCCGAGGGGTCCATCGGAAAGCAGTGGAAGCGAATTCGAGGAGCACAGCGATGGGGACGACGGGGAACCCCGGCGAGCGCGCGCACGACATACCGCAGGACCTTCTGGCGGCCGTCACCCGCTCGCCGGTCAAGGCACGGCTGTTCGGCGCGGACACCTACCTGCGGGAGGCGGCCTGGACCTTCGGCGACCACGTGGACGACATGCTGGGCGTCACCCTGTGCGTCCTCAAGCCGGACACCGCCGTCGGGCGCCGCTACCGGACGGCCCTGGAGGCGCTGCGGGACCACGGTTTCCACCCGGTCGACGTGCTGCGCCTGCGGCACAACCGGCTGACGATCCGTGAAACCTGGCGCTTCCAGCTGAACTTCGCCGACCGCGAGCGGATCGCCACCATGGACCTGTACCTGCGGTCCCTGGACAGCGTCCTGCTCGTGCTGCGGGACGAACGCCACCGGCCCGGCGACATCCCGGCGTCCGTCCGGCTCGCCTCCCTCAAGGGCCCGGCCATCGCCGAGCTGCGCCGCCCGGAGCACCTGCGCGAGCGGCTCGGGGCGCTCAACGGCCTGTTCAACTTCGTGCACACCGCCGATGAGCCCATCGACGTCCTGCGCGACCTCGGACTGCTGCTGGAGCAGGGGCGCCGCGAACAGGTGCGGGAGCGGATCCTCGTACGCCACGACGCGCGCGAGGAGGCGGAGCAGATCTTCGACGCGATCGAGGGCGAGACGGAACCGCACGACCTCGACCCGGAACAGAGCTGGCTGCGGCTCACGAAGTCCGGCGCACCCGTCGGCGAGGCGGCCCGCGCGAGGGCGGCGGGGCGGACCGTCACCGCCGCCGAACTGCTCCGCGCCGCGCACCACCCCGACGCGGATCCCGGCGATCTGTGGGACCTGCTGTCCGTCCTCACCGCGACCGTGCGGTTCAACACCCCGGGCGTCGAGCGCATCTTCCCCAACGTCCTGCTCAGCGCCTGGCAGGAGGAGCGGTGAGCGCCCCCAACGTCTGCGTCTGCTACCACGTCGCCGAGGACGTGATCGTCGACTGGATCCGGCGCGGCGTCACCACGGCGGACGGCCTCGGCGAGCGCTGCGGTGCCGGGCAGGGCTGCGGCGACTGCCGCGAGATGCTCGACGAGCTCATCGAGGACTTCGCCGACGAGGCCGGCAGCGATCCGGTGCAGGCGGTGCCCGGTGCCCGGCACTGACGAGCGGCCCGCGCCGTTCTGGCGCGCCACCCTGGAAGAGGCTGCGGCCGTCCCCCTCGACACGGTGGCGGTGGAGGAGCCCACCCCGCTGCCCCGCACCTCGGTGTACGACCTCTCCTTCGCCGGCGCCCACGGCCACCGGATCAGCGGCTGGCTCATCCTGCCGCGCGACAGCGCCGGCCCGCTCCCGTGCGTCGTGCAGTACCTGGGGTACGGCGAGGGCCGCGGTCACGCCCTGGACCGGCTGCTGTGGCCCGCCCTGGGCTACGCCACGCTGGTCGTCGACACCCGCGGCCAGAGCGGCGCCGGCGGCAGGCGGGGCGCCACCCCGGACCCGGTCGGCCTCACCCATCCGCAGACCCCCGGCTTCACGACCCGCGGCGTCCTGGACCCCCGGTCGTACTACTACCGGGACGCGTACGTCGACGCCGTACGGGCCGTGGCGGCCGCCGCCGCCCATCCCGCCGTCGACCCCGCACGCATCGCGACCGCCGGGTGCAGCCAGGGCGGCCAGCTCGCCCTGGCGGCGGCCGTCCTGAGCCCACTGGTCGCCGCCGCGCTGGTGGAGTCGCCGTTCCTGTCCGCCGTCACCGACCTGGCACGGCTGCCCGACCGGCAGCCGTACCGGGAACTGCTGCGCTTCGCCGAGTCCTACCCGGACCTCGCCCCGCGCGCCCTGCGGACGCTGGGGCTCTTCGACGTCGCCGAACTGGCCGCGTACGGGCGCTGCCCGGCGCTGTTCTCCGTGGCGGGCCGGGACGGCCGGTGCGCACCGGAGACCGGATACGCCGCGCATGCCCGCTACCCGGCCGAGAAGCGGCTCCTGACCTGGCCGCTGGCCGAACACGCCGCCCCCAACACGCCGTTGCGGCTGGCCGAGGCGGAGTTCCTCGCAGACATCTTCGCCCGGCCGCCGGCCACGGCCCGTACGCCCGCCTTCTGGCAGGAAGGACACGACACATGAGACTGCTGCGCTCCGACAGCCCGCCGGTCGACCGGCTGACCGAGGTCGGCGCCGGGATCCGCGAGGCGGTCACCTGGTCGGACGAGAAGGCCGATCTGTACGCGGTCGACCAGTACTTCCGCGAGGCGTGCTGGACCTTCGGCGACATCGTTCCCCGGATGCTCGGCGTCGCGCTGTGCATGCTCAAGCCCGAGGCAACGGCCGGGCGCAGGCTGCTGCCCGCGCTGCGCATCCTGCGGGAGGCGGGCTTCCGCCCCGTCGACGCGGTGCGTTTCCGGCACGACCGGATGACGATCCGCGAGATCTGGCGCTATCAGTTCAACATCGCCTCCCGCGAGCGGATCGAGGCGATGGACGTCATCCTGCCCAGCACCGACACCGTGGCGCTGGTGCTCAAGGACGAGCGGTGGACACCGGGCGCCGTGCCCGCGGCGGTACGGCTCAACGCGCTCAAGGGACCGGCCGACCCGCTGCTGCGCGGCCCGCAGCACCTGCGCCACCGGCTCGGCGTCGTCAACGGCCTCTTCAACTTCACGCACATCTCGGACGAGCCGGCCGACGTGCTCCGCGAGATCGCGGTGATCTGCGACGAGCCCCGGCGCGAGCTGATGCGGCAGCGCATCCTGGACGAACACGACGCCCGTCCCGAGGTCCTCGGCATCTTCCAGGACCTCGAACGCCTGCACCCCGAGCACGACTTCGACCTGGAGGCCAGCCGGCGGCGGCTCGCGGCCGCCCCCGGCCTCCTCGGCGAGCCGGCCGGCCGTGGTGCGCACGGCGCGCAGCCGTCGCTGGACGAGATGCTGGCGCTCACCCGCGCCACGCCGGTGGACAGCCCGTACCGCTGGGACCTGCTGACCGTGGTGACGCATCTGCTGACGGAGATGAACGTGCCCGGGGTGGCGCCCACCGTGCCGAACGTCACGGAGGCCTGGCGGCCGGGCCACGGGGACGGGGCCGCCTCGTGACCGCCGTACTGTCCACCGTCAACCTCGGCGTCGAGCGCACCGGCCCCTGGACGGACGTCGGCCGCAGCGGGATCGACAAGCGCCCGGTCGGCCACCGCGTGATGGCCCGGACCTGGGGCCTGGAGGGCGATCTGATCGCCAACCCGAAGGTGCACGGCGGCCCGGACAAGGCCGTCTACGCCTTCGCCCGCGAGGACGCCGTGTTCTGGGAGCGGGAACTGGGGCGCGAGGTCGGGCCCGGCAACTTCGGCGAGAACTTCTCCACCCTCGGCCTCGACATCACCGGGGCCGAGGTCGGCGAGCAATGGGCCATCGGGGACGCCGTGTTCGAGGTGATCAGGGCCCGTAAGCCGTGCCGCGTCTTCGCCGGCTTCTGGGACGTACCGGACCTGGTCAAGCACTTCATCGCACACGGGGCGCCCGGCGCGTACCTCCGCGTGCTGAAGGAGGGCACCGTCGGCGCGGGCGACCCGGTCGAGATCATCAGGCGCCCCGGCCACGGCGTCACCATCGGGCTGATGCTGCGGGCCCTGACCACGGAGCGGCATCTGCTGCCGCGCTTCCTCGACGCCCCCGAGATGCTCCCCAAGCACCATGAAAAGGCCCGCCGGTGGCTGGCCACGCAACAAGAGACGGAGAGTGTGACGCGATGACGACCGACACGCAGCCGCTGATCGACCCGGCCCGGCTGGCCGCCCTGGACTGGAGCGACATGCCGGCCCTGCACCGTCCCATGGAGGAGCTGCTCGAAGAGCTGGTGTCCTCCCCGACCTGGCTGAACGACGCCTTCGACCATGTGCTGCGCACGCCGGAGCTCCTCAACCAGTGCGAGCGGCTGCAGGAGCTCGACCGTGTCGTCCTCGTCAACGACAAGGCCAGCGACGTACGGATCCGGCTGCACGTCTTCACCGGCAGCGACTTCGACCGCCCCCACAACCACCGGTGGAGCTTCGGCAGCCGCATCCTGCACGGCAGCTACCAGCACCACCTCTTCGGCGACTACGAGGATCTGGACACCAGCACGCGCATCGGCGCCCCGGCCCTGGTCCGCGACGAGGTCGCCGGGTCCGGCTACGTCATCCGGCACACGATGGTCCACACGGTCAGCTCGGAGCCCGGGACCACGTCGCTGATCGTCCGCGGGCCGTCGGAGAAGGACCGCTTCGTGGTGATGAACCGCGACACCGGCGAGGCGTGGTGGCAGTACGGCCAGAAGGCCGAGAAGCCGGATGACCAGGCCAAGCGCCGGCTGGGCGCGGAGCGGGTCGAGGAGATCCGGCAGCTGCTGATCAGCCAGGGCTGCATCCGTTGACCGGGATCGCGGCCGGGAACGGGAACACTGCCGGGAACGGGAACGGGGTCACTGCCGGGAACGCGACCGAGCCGGTCGAACTGGTCATCTTCGACTGCGACGGCGTGCTCGTCGACAGCGAGCCCATCGCCGTACGGACGCATGTCGCGCTCGGCGCCGAGCTGGGCTGGCCGCTGACCGAGGCCGAGGTCATGGAGCGCTTCGTGGGCCGCTCCACCACCTCCATCGGCGAGCAGATCGCCGAGCGGGTCGGCTCCGACACCGCGCGCATCTGGGACGAGCGCTTCCGGGAGATGCACGCGCGGGCGGTGGACACCGGCCTGAAGGCCGTCAGCGGCATCGCGGAGGCCCTCGACAGCCTGGAGGTCCTCGGTTTCGGGCCGCAGCGGCGGTGCATCGCCTCCAGCGGCAGCCACGAGAAGATGCGCCACACCCTGGGCCGGGTCGGACTGTACGACCGCTTCGAGGGCCGGATCTTCAGCGCCCACGAGGTCGAGCGCGGCAAGCCCGCCCCGGACCTCTTCCTGCACGCCGCCCGCTCCCTGGGCGTCGACCCGGCGCGCTGCGCGGTCGTCGAGGACAGCCGCTTCGGCATCCAGGCCGCCGCGGCCGCCGGAATGCGCGGCTTCGGGTACGCGGGCGGTCTGACCCCGGCCGAGTGGCTGACGGGTCCCGGGACGGTGGTCTTCACCGACATGCGGGAACTGCCGGCTCTGCTCTCGGCGCACCGGACGGAGAGGGCGGGACATGCCGCAGGAGATTGAGCGCAAGTACCTGCTGGACGGCTTCACCCCGCCGCCCGGCGCGGTGGTGGAGCCCATCGAGCAGGGCTACCTCGCGGTCAGCCCGAGCGGCACCGAGGTCCGCCTGCGCCGTATCGCCGGCCAGTGCATCCTCGGCGTCAAGCACCGCACCGGGTCGATGTCGCGTACCGAGGTGGAATGCCCGCTGACGGAGGCGGAGTTCGAGGAGCTGTGGCCGGCGACGGCCGGCGCCCGGCTGGTGAAGACCCGCTACACCGTGCCGCTGGGCGACACGGTGGCGTACGTGGACGTCTACGCGGAGTCCCTGGCGGGCCTGCACACGGCCGAGGTCGAATTCCCCTCGGAAGGGGCGGCCGAGGACTTCACCCCGCCCTCCTGGTTCGGCCCGGAGATCACCGGTGCCACGCCCTACAAGAACCGCGTCCTGGCGACCGAGGGCCTCCCGCCGTCCCCGGCCGGGCACTGAAGGCCCGTGCCCGGCCGGGCGCTGAAGGCCCGTGCCCGGCCGGGCGCTGAAGGCCCGTGCCCGGGCGGGCGGTGAAGGCCCGTGCCCGGCCGGGCGCTGAAGGCCCGTGCCGGGGCGGGCGCCGTCCCGACGGTGCCCGCCCCGGGCCGGCCCGGCGCGCGGCGGCGGGCTCGGACATCCGCCGCGCCTCAGTAACGCTCGACCAGGTGCTCGCGTCCCGCCGGAGGCTCGTACGGCTCGGGCCAGAAGTCGGTCACGGTGCTGATCCGGCCCTCCGCGTCGGCCGTGAAGAAGTTGATCGCGTGCATCTCCTCGAGGCCGGCCGTGACGTGTATCCAGGTCACGGCCCCCTCCTCGTCGGCGACGACGCGCTGGACGCGGACGTGCCAGTCGCCCGGATACTCCTGGTTGAACCGGAGATAGGTCTCTTTGCCGCGGATCCGCTCACGGGTCTGCGGCAGGTCGTAGACCACGTCCTCGGCGAGAGTCGCTGCGAAGGCCTGCCAGTCGCGGGCCTCCGCCGAGGACCAGTACGTCTCAACTGTCTTGCGCAGTGCAGTCATACGGGGGAGTGTCCACCTCGCCACTGACACTCCGGCCGTGACCTGCTTCGTCGCCGGTTATCCACAGGCTGCGGACGGCGCGAACGGATTGTGGGCGGAGCGGCGCAGAATGGTGGGCATGACTGAGATCACCGAATCCACGGCGCCGGACCCTGCGGACATGGCGACGGACATGCCGGCGGTCGCGCCGACGGGCATGCCGGCCTGGGAGCAGCGGTTCCGCGCGCCCCGCGTCTCGCTGCCCGACTGGGCGGAGGACGCCCCGCACCGCTCGCTCTTCGTGTCGAACGCGACGGGGACCTACGAGCTGTACGCATGGGACCGCGCGACCGGCGAGCAGCGCCAGGTGACCGACCGGCCGAACGGGACGACGGACGGGATACTGACGCCCGACGGCGAGTGGATCTGGTGGTTCTCGGACAAGGACGGGGACGAGTTCGGGGTCTGGATGCGACAGCCCTTCGGCGGCGGGGCGGACGAGCCCGCGGCGCCCGGCCTCGACGCCTCGTACGGGGCGGGGCTGGCCCTCGGGCGGGACGGCACGGCGGTGGTGGGCCGCTCCACGGACGAGGAAGGTACGACGATCCATGTCGTACGGCCCGGGGCGGACCCGGTCGAGATCTACCGGCACCGGGAGTCGGCCGGCGTCGGCGATCTCTCGCACGACGGGACGCTGATCGCGATCGAGCACACCGAGCACGGCGACGCGATGCACTCGGCGCTGCGTGTCGTACGGCTGGACGGCGCGAAGGTGTCCGAGCTGGACGACACCAAGGGCGGCTCGGTGGAGCTGGGCCTGGAGGTGCTCGGCTTCGCGCCGGTGGACGGGGACACCCGGCTGCTGGTGGGCCACCAGCGGCGGGGCCGCTGGGAGCCGATGCTGTGGGACGTGGCGTCCGGCGAGGAGACCGACCTGGCGATCGAGCTTCCGGGCGATGTGAGTGCCGAGTGGTATCCGGACGGCTCGGCCCTGCTGATCGCGCACAGCTTCGAGGCACGCAGCGAGCTGTGGCGCTTCGACCCGGCGACACGCGAGCTGTCCCGGGTGGAGACCCCCGCGGGTACGGTCTCGGGCGCCACAGCCCGGCCGGACGGCACGGTGGAGTACCTGTGGTCGTCCGCCGCGCACCCGCCGAAGGTCCGCTCCACGGCGGGCCGCGAGGTGCTGGACCCGCCGGGGCTGACGGCGCCCGGATCGGTCGGGGTCGAGGACGTGTGGGTGGACGGGCCCGGGGGCCGTATCCACGCACTGGTGCAGCGGCCGGAGGGAGAGGGGCCGTTCCCGACGGTCTTCGAGATCCACGGCGGCCCGACCTGGCACGACAGCGATGCGTTCGCGGCCGGGCCGGCGGCCTGGGTGGACCACGGCTATGCGGTGGTGCGGGTCAACTACCGGGGATCGACCGGATACGGGCGGGAGTGGACGGACGCGCTCAAGCACCGCGTCGGGCTGATCGAGCTGGAGGACGTCGAGGCGGTCCGGGAGTGGTCCGTGTCCTCCGGCCTCGCCGACCCGGCGAAGCTGATCCTGGCGGGCGGCTCGTGGGGCGGCTATCTGACGCTGCTCGGGCTCGGTACACAGCCCGAGGCGTGGGCGCTCGGCCTGGCCGCGGTGCCGGTCGCGGACTACGTGACGGCGTACCACGACGAGATGGAGGCCCTGAAGGCGATGGACCGCACCCTGCTGGGCGGTACGCCGGAGGAGGTCCCGGAGCGGTTCGCGGCGTCGTCGCCGCTGACGTATGTGGACGCGGTGCGGGCGCCGGTCTACATCTCGGCCGGCGTCAACGACCCGCGCTGCCCCATCCGCCAGGTCGAGAACTATGTGGACCGCCTCGAGGCCCGTGGCGCCGTCCACGAGGTGTACCGGTACGACGCGGGCCACGGCTCGCTGGTGGTGGAGGAGCGGATCAAGCAGGTGCGGCTCGAGCTGGCCTTTGCCGAGAGGCATCTGAAGTAGGCACGACACGCCGGGCATCAGCAGCGGCGGAACCGGGACCAGGCCCTGGACAGGGACGGGGACGGGACCTGGACCAGTACCAGAACCAGGACCAGGACCGGGCCCCGGGAGAGGGGGGAAAGGGGGCGTTCCGTACCGTGGAGGGGTGTACCGGTTCCTGCTGACGCCCCGCTGGTGGGGGATCAATGTCTTCGTCGTGCTGGCGATCCCCTTCTGCATCTTCATGGGGACATGGCAGCTCGGCCGGTTCGAGGACCGCGTCGACACGCACCAGGCCGCCGAGCGGCGCCCGGCCGCGGGCGAGCAGGCCGTCGCACCGCTCGACGAGCTGCTGCCCGTCGACAAGAACACCTCGGGCCGGCACGCGACGGCGAGCGGGCGGTACGGGGAGCAGTTCCTCGTACAGGACCGGGAGCTGGACGGCAGGCGCGGGTCGTATGTGCTGACGCTTCTGCGCACCGACGGCGGCAAGGCTCTGCCGGTCGTACGGGGCTGGCTGCCCGCCGGGGCGAAGGCCCCGGCGGCGCCCGCCGGTGAGGTCACCGTCACCGGTGCGCTGCAGGCTTCCGAGACGCAGGGCACCGACGGTGTGCACGCCGGGGGCGGGCTGCCGAGCGGCCAGCTCGGCATGATCAGCGCGGCGTCGCTGGTCAACCTGGTGCCGGACGACGTGTACGACGCCTGGATCACGCTCACCACCGCGTCGGACGGGCTGCGGCCGGTACCGGCCGCAGCGCCGGAGGGCAGCGGGCTCGACCTCAAGGCGTTCCAGAACCTCGGCTACACGCTGGAGTGGTTCGCCTTCGCGGGCTTCGTGCTGTTCATGTGGTTCCGCTTCGTGCGGCGCGAGGCGGAAGCCGCGAAGGACGCGGCGCTCGGCCTCGACCCGGCGTAACGCACGGCGTTCCGGGGTCCCAGCTCCGGGGTCCCAGGTCCGGGGTCGGGGTCCGGAATCCCAGGTCCAGGGTCCGGGTGGGGCCGACCGACGCCGGCACCCATGACAATCCCCTGCTAGGTCCTGTCCGGGTGATCTTCGAGGACCAGGCCGCGGCGTCGGATGCATGCGACCCCCTGGGGCCGAGGGGACGCATCGCAAGACGGTGGGGGCACCTCCCAGGGGAGATCGCCCTCGTACTGGGTGTACTTGGGCGACTCCGACAACGCAGCGAGGTGCCGTAGCTGGGGGTACTCCCCCTGGCTCCGCCGGGGGCACCCCCACCCAGGCGAAGCTCTGGGGGAGCGTCGCGGGCCCGACAAGATCGCCCGGACAGGGCCTAGGCCGCGGGCAGGGCGCCGGTGCGGTAGATCGTGCCCGCGCAGGCCTTCGGGATCGTTGTCTCGGCGTTCGGGCCGCCCGGCTCGGGGGTGTGGGTCACCGTGATGCTGCCGTCCGCCGTGGTACCGCCGTCGTCGGCGACGAGCTGGGGTTCGGTGCCGGCCGCTGTCGTGCCGTCGGTCGTGCCCGACGAGCCGCCGTCCGAGGGCGAGGGGTCGGGTGAGGCGCCGCTCGTGGGGCAGGTCTCCGCGGGCACGAAGGCGAACTTCACCTCGTACGCCGTCTCCGGCTTGAGGACCACCGTGGCCGCCTCCTGGGACGGATCGGGCAGTCCGCTCGCGGCGTCGCCCGTCGTGTGCGTCACCACACTGATCTTGGCCGGGTCGGCCGCGCCCACGGCCTGGAAGGCGACCGCACCGGCCCCGTTGACCGCACAGTCGGTGCCGGAGACGTTGGCGATGCGGAACGTGCCGTACACCTTGCCGTCCGGATCAGGTGCGCCGGTCTGTGCCGAGCCTGCGAGCTGAGTCGCTGCGCAGGTGGGCGTCGAGGCGTCGGCGCTGCCCGTCGGGTCGGCCGTGCCGGCCGTCGAGCCGCCCGTGGTGCCGGTGCCCGGCGACTGCGGCTTCTCCGACGGGTCGGGTGCGCCGGGGGTGCTGGGCTGCTGCCCCGGGGAGCTGCCGTTCATACGCTCCCCGCCGTCCTCGCCCTCCTCGGTGCCGGTTCCGCCCTGGGCCTGCTCACCGTGGCCGGCGTTGATGGTCTGGTCGTCGGAGAGCCCTCCGGAGTTCGCGACGTGGACGAACGCCGGGACCGCTGTGCCGAGAAGGACCACCGAGGCCGCCAGCCCGACGAGGGCCTGGCGCTTGCGGGCACGGCGCGCGGGCACCGCCCGGCGCAGATGATCGAGGGCGCCTTCGGTCGGCGCGAGGTCCCCGACGGCGCCGTGGAGCATCCGCCGCAGGGCCAGCTCCTCCTGACCGAGCTCCTCCTGACCGAGTTCCCCCTGACCGAGGTCTCCCCCATCGAGGCCTCCCGGGCCCAGGGAGTCCCGCCCCAGCACCTTCGCGAAGAGGGCGTCCGGACCGCCGGGACCGGCGGTGCGGGGCGTCTCACCTCCGAGCCCGTGGTCGTCCATTCCGTTCCGCGGCCCGTCGTTCACAATTCCGTTTCCAGTCCGGTCGTCCAACGGCCCGTCCGGCCCGTACAGCTCAGTGGTGTGCTTCTCGTCGTACGCATCGCCGGAGGCGAGGCCGTCCGGCCCGCGCTCCGGTCCGTGGCCGTACTGCGGCTCGCGCTCCGGTCCGTGCTCCTGCCCGTGTTCGTGCCTGCTCATGCCGTCGCCCCCATGGCGACACGCAGCGCCGCGATGCCCCGCGAGCCGTACGCCTTCACCGAGCCCAGCGATATGCCCAGCGTCTCGGCGACCTGAGCCTCCGTCATGTCCGCGAAGTAGCGGAGCACGAGCACCTCTCGCTGGCGCCGCTGGAGCCCGCGCATCGCCTTGATCAGCGCGTCCCGCTCCAGCTGGTCGTACGCGCCCTCCTCGGCGCTCGCCATGTCCGGCATCGGCTTGGAGAGCAGCTTCAGCCCGAGGATCCGGCGGCGCAGCGCGGACCGCGACAGATTGACGACCGTCTGCCGGAGGTAGGCGAGGGTCTTCTCCGGGTCGCGGACGCGGTTGCGCGCCGAGTGAACGCGGATGAAGGCCTCCTGGACGACGTCCTCGCAGGAGGCGGTGTCGTCGAGCAGCAGCGCCGCGAGTCCGAGCAGCGACCGGTAGTGGGCGCGATAGGTCTCGGTGAGGTGATCGACAGTGGTCCCCGCCGCCATGGTGTCGTCAGCGCCCTCACGCTGCGACGGAATGCGGCCTGGGCGCGCTGCGGGCATGGGAGCGATCACCGGCATCCCGCCGACGGGACGCCGGGAGGCACGGGAAGGGCGGGTCGGCCGGAGCGGGCGCACCGAAGCACCGCGGACCGGGACGACGCCCGCACTCCGCACCGGGAGCACGCCGGCGCCCCGGGTCGGGAGCATGCCCGTACCCCGGACCGGGACCACGGCTGTGCCGCGGACCGGGACCACCGCTGTGATGTCGAGTACCTCTGCCACGCCTGTTGGACACGCTTCCCCCCGTCAGGGTTGTACGCGCACACCACCGCTTTTGACGATGCACCGTATGCCCTCATGCGCACCAGCTCTTCCCCAATGCCCCATTTGTCGCGGCACCGTGAAGGGGCGACCGCAAAGACGCTTCCCGCCCAGTAACCGGTTGCACGATGGCGGGAAATCATCGTCGAACATGCCATCACCCCAGTTCAAGTGGTCCATACCAGGGACTTGCTCACAGGGTGTTCACAGATCCTATAAAGATCTATGACAACTCGGCTCAGAATTCCCTGGCGATGGCCTCGGCGATCTGAGCGGTGTTCAGCGCGGCACCCTTGCGGAGGTTGTCGCCGCACACGAAGAGTTCGAGTGCGCGGCTGTCGTCCATGGACCGCCGGACCCGTCCCACCCACGTCGGGTCGGTGCCCACCACGTCGGCGGGCGTGGGGAATTCGCCCTCCGCGGGGTCGTCGAAAAGCACCACTCCGGGCGAGGTCGCCAGGATCTCGTGGGCCCGTCCGACGGAGACCTCGTGCTCGAAGCGGGCGTGCACGGAGACCGAGTGCGTTGTGACGACCGGCACACGGACGCACGTCGCGGAGACCCGCAGTTCGGGCAGGTCCAGGATCTTGCGGGTCTCGGCCCGGATGGCGAGCTCCTCGGAGGACCAGCCGTCCTCCGCGAGCGATCCGGCCCAGGGCACCACGTTGAGCGCCATGGGTGCGGCGAAGGGGCCGGTGTCGTCGCCGACGGCACGGCGTACGTCACCGGGGTTCGTCCCCAGCTCCGTGCCCGCGACCAGGGAGAGCTGGGACCGCAGCGCCTCGACGCCGCCGTGCCCGGCCCCGCTGGCCGCCTGGTACGTGGAGACCACCAACTCGTCGACGCAGAACTCGGCATGCAGCGCGCCCACCGTGACGATCATGGCCAGGGTGGTGCAGCAGGGGCTCGCGACGATGCCGCGCGGGCGCACCCGTACGGAATGGGGGTTGATCTCGGGCACGACGAGGGGAACGTCCGGGTCCAGCCGGAAAGCGGCTGAATTGTCCACGACCACCGCACCCTTGGCGGCGGCGATCGGCGCCCAGTGGGCGGCCACCTCGGCGGGCACCAGGAACAGCGCGACGTCGACACCCGTAAGCGCTTCCTCGGAGAGCGCGACGACCTCGGTCTCCTCGCCGCGTACGGCCAGCTTGCGGCCGGCCGGACGCGACGAGGCGACAAGGCGTATCTCGCCCCAGATGTCCGCGTGCTGGGACAGGATCTGGAGCATCACCGCACCGACGGCCCCGGTCGCGCCGACGACCGCGAGCGTCGGCTTGCGGTTCATCGCGCGACCGCCGGGGTGCGGCGCCCGGCGGTCACCGGCCGGTGCCTCCGTAGACGACAGCCTCGTCGGAGTCACTGTCCAGGCCGAAGGCGGTGTGGACGGCCTGGACGGCCTCCTTGACGTCGTCCGCGCGCGTGACGACCGAGATACGGATCTCGGAGGTCGAGATCAGCTCGATGTTCACGCCCGCGTCGGACAGCGCCTCGAAGAACGAGGCGGTGACGCCCGGGTTCGTCTTCATGCCGGCGCCGACCAGCGAGATCTTCCCGATCTGGTCGTCGTAGCGCAGCGACTCGAAGCCGATGGCGCTCTTGGTCTTCTCCAGCGCGTCGATCGCCTTGCGGCCCTCGGTCTTCGGAAGGGTGAAGGAGATGTCCGTGAGACCGGTCGCGGCGGCCGAGACGTTCTGCACGACCATGTCGATGTTGATCTCGTTGTCCGCGATGGTCCGGAAGATCGCGGCGGCCTCACCCGGCTTGTCGGGCACGCCGACGACGGTGATCTTCGCCTCGGAGGTGTCGTGGGCGACACCGGAGATGATGGCCTGCTCCACCTTGCGGGCTCCCTGTTCGGAGTGTGGTTCGTTGCTGACCCAGGTGCCCCGCAGCCCCGAGAAGGACGACCGGACGTGGATCGGGATGTTGTAACGGCGTGCGTACTCGACGCAGCGGTGCAGCAGCACCTTGGAGCCGGAGCTGGCGAGCTCCAGCATGTCCTCGAACGAGATCCAGTCGATCTTGCGGGCCTTCTTCACGACCCGCGGGTCGGCGGTGAAGACACCGTCCACATCGGTGTAGATCTCACAGACCTCGGCGTCCAGCGCCGCGGCCAGCGCGACTGCGGTCGTGTCCGACCCGCCGCGGCCCAGAGTGGTGATGTCCTTCTTGTCCTGGGACACACCCTGGAAGCCGGCGACGATGGCGATGTTGCCCTCGTCCAGTGCCGTGCGGATCCGGCCCGGCGTGACATCGATGATGCGCGCTTTGTTGTGGACCGAGTCGGTGATGACGCCGGCCTGGCTGCCGGTGAACGACTGCGCCTCGTGGCCCAGGTTCTTGATCGCCATCGCCAGCAGGGCCATGGAGATCCGCTCTCCGGCGGTCAGCAGCATGTCGAACTCTCGCCCGGCAGGGATCGGGGATACCTGTTCGGCGAGATCGATCAACTCGTCCGTCGTGTCGCCCATCGCCGAGACCACGACGACCACCTGGTGGCCGTTCTTCTTGGCATCGACGATCCGCTTGGCGACGCGCTTGATGCCTTCGGCATCGGCAACGGAGGAACCTCCGTACTTCTGCACGACAAGGCCCACGTGCGCTCCTCGCTCAGTCTTTGCCGCAGTCATTACTGCGGTCGGCGTCAGTTTAACGAGCGAGCCGGGAACGCCCCCTATGTATCGCATCATGAGATGTCCCGCTCACGACGTGATCAACCGCGGAACGCCGTCGCAGAACCCCGCGGCGTCCGCGGACCCGGGGCGCTCCTGGCCGCTCGGCCGGACACCTGCCCCCTGACGCGCCGCGCAAGCCCGATGTGTCATCCCTCACGCTGATGCCCCACCACCACGCCGGTCCCCACGACCACGCCGGTCCCCACAGCCGCAGCGACCACGGCCCGCACGAAGTCGTGGCTCCGGCGGAGCGTGCGCGTCCTCGGATGGTCCTCGCCCAGTTCGCGCACACAGACCGCCATGGTCCCCTCATGGAGCGCGAGCGCCCGCTCCGGCTCGCGGTGGGCCGGACGGGCCATGGCGAGCACGCTCTGTGACGTCAGCGTCTCGGGGTGATACGGACCAACGATCTCCATCACTCCGCCGGGATTCGCGCCGGAATGTACGCCAGCCCGTGCGCCCCCGGCTCCCCCGCCCGCGCCACCTCCAGCGTGGTGACCACCCTCAGCCGCGCCAGGTCCACCACCGTGACCGTGCTCGACGAGACGTTGGCGACGTATCCGAAGGCCCCGTCCGGTGAAGAGGTGATCGTCAGCGGGAACGCGCCAGTAGGCACGCGGCCCAACTCCTTGTCGCCCCCGGGGACGTACACATGGAGCATGCCGCCCAGCTGCGTCCCGAGGGCCGATCCGGTCGGCGCGCTCATACGGAGCTCCCCCGCCAGCACCAAGCCGTCGGCTGTGGCGTGCACAGGGAAGACCGCGCCCTCGGTGCGCAGCGTACGGATGATCCGGCCGGTCTCGGTGTCGATGACCCGAACGCCCGCGTCCTTCACCGGCCCCGCGCCGAAGTCGCCCTTCGGGGCGGCCACGTACACCTGCCGGCCGTCGGGTGAGACGGCGATTCCCTCGCTGCCCGGTACCTCGATCCGTTCGAGCATCTCGCCCGATTCCAGGTCGACGACGGTGACATACGGCGCTTCCTTGTTGGCGGAGTAGCCGTACCGTCCGTCCGGGGTGATGGCGAACCAGTGCGGACCGGGGGCCAGTACCGGAATGCGGCGGACCGGCTTACGGGTGACGAGATCGAGAACCACGACTCCGCCCGGTACGTGCGGACCCCTTCCCCCGGCGCCCGCTCCGGCGCCCTCCCCTGCCCGCTCCTCCACGCTCACGTAGAGGAGGTCGTGCGCCGCGTCGAGGGCCAGGCCGTGCGGAGCGTGGTCCGGGGAGAGGTCGACGACGTCGATCAGGCGCCGGGTGTCCGGGTCGATGACCGCGAGTTCATGGGCGCGTCCGGAGTTGGCGTGGTAGTAGCCGGATCGGTACGTGATCGTGCAGTACAGCAGCCGGCGCGCCGCGTCGAAGCACAACTCGTGCGGCTCGCTGGGAAGTTCGAGGATGCCGAGCCGCTCGTACGTCCCGGCGTCGAAGAAGGTCACGGTCGGCCCGCTCTGGCTGACCACGGCAAGTGTGTCGTTCATGGCAACAGCCTTGCCCGGCCTCCTGGTTGACTCCAGTGCAACATCGGCAATGAATACTTGCGGCGTAGGCAATCCACCTGGTCGCCCCGGCCGCGGGCGGACCGCTCAGTGGCGGGGGTCACACCATCGAATCGCTCGACCTGAACCTGCTCGTCGCACTCGACGCGCTGCTGGAGGAGGAGAGCGTCACCGGCGCCGCCGCACGGCTGCATCTGTCCGCTCCCGCGATGAGCCGCACCCTCGGCCGTATCCGCGCGCGGCTCGGCGATCCGGTCCTCGTGCGGGCGGGCCGGGTGCTCGTGCCCACGCCCCGCGCCGTGGAGCTGCGCCCACGCGTACGGGCCGTGGTCGAGCAGGCCCGCGGTCTCCTCGTACCCGGACCGATCGCCGATCCGGCCGCGCTGACACGGCAGTTCACGGTGCAGGCGAGCGAGGTGGTGCTCGCGGGCCTCGGGGCGCGGCTGCTCTCGGCCGTCGCCGCGGAGGCGCCCGGCGTCACTCTGCGCTTTCTGCCGGAGAGTCTGGAAGGTACGGCCGCGATGCGCGACGGGCGGCTCGACCTGGAGATCGGGGCCATCGAGCACACCGACCCGGAGACCCTGGTGGAGCGGCTGGGCGAGGTGCGGCTGCTCGGAGCCGTACGCCCCGGGCACCCCCTGGTCCGTGACCGGGGCGGCGCCCGACGCCGCGTCTCCGCACGGGCCTTCGCCGCGGCCGGCCACATCGGGGTCTCCCGGCAGGGAAAGGTGCGCGGACCGGTCGACGAGCGGCTCTCGGAGCTGGGGCTGGAACGACGGGTCGTCACCGTCGTACCTGGGTACGCCGCCGCACTCTTCCTCTGCCGCGGAACCGATCTGGTCTGTCTCGCCCCGCCCGGCCCCGGCGACGACTGGCCCTCCGCCCTCGGCCTCCACGCCTTCGAGATTCCCCTGGACCTGCCGCCTGTCGTGCTCGGCATGGCCTGGCATCCGCGCAACGACGCGGATCCGGCCCATCAGTGGCTGCGGGAGCAGGTCCGCACAGCGGCAGCGGCACCCGCCGCCTCAGGCCCGCCCGGGCAGCACCTGGACACATGATCGCCCGGCGTTCGGGGGCCCTGGGCAGGGCCCCCGTACGGGTCAGCGCGGTGCGCGGACCCTCCCCAGCCCCAGCGGCCCCGCGATCTCCTCCACCATCACGCGCCCGGCCTCCTCCGCGAGGTCGTCCTCGGCGAGGTCCTCGTCCGTGTCCAGCCCGTCCAGCTCCTGCAGCGGCTGGTCGAGGCGGACATGCGCGACGAGGGACTGGAGGGCGCGCAGTGTCGCCGACGCCGTCGGGCCCCAGTTGGAGAAGTACGAGAACTGCCACCACCACAGCGCCTCGGTGGTGCGGCCCGCGCGGTAGTGGGCCAGGCCGTGGCCGAGGTCGGCGACGATGTCCGCGAGGTTGTCGGAGATCCGGCACGCGACCGGCGCCCTGCGCGGCTCGTACGGGTCGAAGACCTCGGAGAAGACGTCGATCGGGTCCAGCAGCCTCGCGAACCGCTCACGCAGCTCGTCCACTTCGAGATCCGGGCCGGTGTCCGTCTCGAACCGCTCCTCGGGGACGATGTCCTCGTGTGCGCCCAGCCGGCCGCCCGCGAGCAGCAGCTGCGAGACCTCCAGCAGGAGGAAGGGCACCGCACTGTCGGGCTCGTCGCCCTTCGCCACTTCCGTGGTGGCCACGATGAAGCTCTCGATCGAGTCGGCGATCTGGACCGAGAAGTCGTCGGGATCCTGGGTGGCGGAGTGGAGCGTTGCGTCAGACATCGAGAAGTCGTCTCCCCTCGAAGGCACGCCCGAGCGTGACCTCGTCGGCGTATTCCAGATCGCCGCCAACGGGAAGCCCGCTGGCGAGGCGCGTGACCTTCAGCCCCATGGGCTTGATCATGCGCGCCAGGTACGTGGCAGTGGCCTCGCCCTCGAGATTGGGGTCGGTCGCCAGGATCAGCTCGGTGACCGCGCCGTCGGCGAGCCGCGCGAGCAGCTCGCGGATGCGCAGGTCGTCCGGGCCGACGCCCTCGATCGGGCTGATCGCACCGCCGAGGACGTGGTAGCGCCCGCGGAACTCACGGGTCCGCTCGATCGCCACGACGTCCTTGGGCTCCTCGACGACACAGATGACCGCCGGGTCACGGCGTGCGTCCCGGCAGATGTTGCACTGCTCCTGCTGCGCGACGTTGCCGCACACGGCGCAGAAGCGGACCTTGTCCTTCACCTCGAGGAGTGCGTGGGCGAGGCGGCGGACGTCGGTCGGTTCGGCCTGGAGGATGTGGAAGGCGATCCGCTGCGCGCTCTTGGGACCGACGCCGGGCAGCCTGCCCAGTTCGTCGATGAGGTCCTGAACCACGCCTTCGTACAACGGAACGCCTCTCTGGGAATTGCTTCGATGGTTACGGTAGTTGGTCGGCCTTCGCCTTTGAAGGCTTGACGGCTCGAAAGGCCGCCCGGAGCGGCGGACCGGGACTCGGACCCGGACCCGGTCAGGATCCAGGGACCGGCCAGGCCCCGGTTCCAGGGACCCGGCCGGGGACCACCGGGTCTACCGGGCTCTACCGGGGTCTAGAAGGGCAGACCGGGGATTCCGCTGCCGCCTCCGAGCCCCTGGGCGAGCGGGCCGAGCTTCTGCTGCTGCAGCTGCTGCGCGTTCTCGCTCGCGGCCTGGACGGCGGCGACGACGAGATCGGCGAGGGTCTCGGTGTCCTCCGGGTCGACCGCCTTGGGGTCGATGACGAGCGCACGCAGCTCCCCGGAGCCGGTGACGGTCGCCCTCACGAGCCCGCCACCCGCCTGCCCCTCGACCTCGGTCGCCGCCAGCTCTTCCTGCGCCCGGGCGAGGTCCTGCTGCATCTTCTGGGCCTGCTGAAGCAACTGCTGCATATTGGGCTGGCCACCACCGGGAATCACGGTCACTCCTGGCATTTCGACGTCGGTTGTTCGGTAAACCGAGCCTACGTGGTCGTGGGGCGGCATGCCCCGCCCAGTCGGCACCAACTCTTTCGGGTGACTTCCGGGCGGGAACGACCGTCCCTCCTTTACCTGATCAAGACGCTCGTGCGGGCGGAAGTACCGGGATTTCGCCCCCACGGCCCACCATTCGGCGGTAGGAAGACCATGCGCACCGGTACCCACGCGCGCATCGCACGTCACGCAGGGTTAGCACGGTTACGTACGTAGTCACGCAGAGCGCAGAGGAGTGCCCCGGTGAGTCAGCCGGAGATGCAGCCTGGGGGGTCGGCCCGGGAGGAGGACGGGGTCCCGGTGAACGGGAGCGCCCCGCACCGTGACCTGGCCGGACGACCGTTCCCGCTCGGTGACTGGGGTGAGCCGGCGGAGCGCCTCGACGAGCTGTACCGCTGGGTGGAGGGGAACGCGCTGCGCACCGCGGACTGGTATCTGGCCGACCGCGTCCGCAAGCGCCGCGGCGCGCGGGTGCTGCGGGCCGGCACCGCCCTGGGCGTGATCGCGGGCGCGGCGCTCCCGCTGCTGGACCTGACGGGCCTGCTGGCGGGCGCGGCGGGCTGGGGCTATCTCTCGCTGCTGCTGGGCGCGGCGTGCGTGGCGTGCGACCGGTACTTCGGCCTGACCTCGGGCTGGATAAGGGACGTGGCGACGGCCCAGGCGGTGCAGCGCCGACTGCAGATCCTCCAGTTCGACTGGGCCTCGGAGAGCGTCCGCGAGGTCCTCGGCCCGACGGAGGGCACGGCGAGCGAGGCGGTGGAGCGGTGCCTGAGCGTGCTGCGCCGGTTCTCGGAGGACGTCACGGAGCTGGTCCGCGCCGAGACCACCGACTGGATGATCGAATTCCGCTCCGGCCCGGCACCCCTGCTGATGCAATCGGCGCCCTCCCCGCCCCGCCCCGACAACGGCCACCCCTCGGGCCGTTTCCCGCTCCCCCCGCCGACGCGGCCGAACATGCCGCGCCAGCGCCCGCCGGAGGCGCGCTGACACCGTCCGGGCGGGGCCCTGGACGGCTCGTGGCCGGGGCCCGGGCCCGCTGCTCGGCCGGCCGCCCCCGTGGAGCGGCCGGCTGATCAGCGAGCAGACGTACGGATCGGTCAGCGGCAGGTGTACGGATCGGTCAGCGGGCGACCATGGCCGTCGGCTTGCTGACGGCTGAGCCACTGTTGTGGCCGGTGCGGGCAGCGGTCACCTTGACGGTGATCCTCTTGCCGCTCTGTGCGGACTTGAGGACCAGCGTGGGCTGGGTCGCGCCGGTGATCGCCACGCCGTTCGCGTACCACTGATACGTGTACGAGGTCGGGACGGGTGTCCATGTGCCGCGATTCGCGGTGAGCGTGCGGCCCACCTTGGCCGTGCCCGTGATCGCCGGCAGCGTGGTGGCCTTCGGGGCCACTCCCCTGGCGACCGTGACTGCGGCGGTGGTCGCCGCGCCGTCGGCGTGCCCGGTGCGGCGTGCCGTGACGGTGACGGTGAGCTTCTTGCCCACGAGCGAGGCGGGCACCGTGTAGGTGGAGGCCGTGGCCCCCGCGACCGCCACGCCGTTGGCCCTCCACTGGTACGCGTACGACGTGGCCGCCGGCGACCAGGTACCGGGGACGGCGGTCACCTTCACGCCCACCTGGACGCTGCCGCTGATCCTCGGGGCGACGGTGGCCCTGGGCGCGACGCCCTTGGCGACCGTGACGGCCGCCGAGGTGGCCGCGACACTGCCGGACCCCGCGCGACCTGCGGTGACCGTCACAGTGAGCTTCTTGGCGAGAAGCGTCGCCGGGACCGTGTACGTGGCGGCCGTGGCCCCCGCGATCGCCTGGCCGTCGGCCTTCCACTGGTACGCGTACGAGTCGGGGGCGAGGCTCCACGTGCCGGTGGTGGCGGTGAGCTTGGCGCCCACCTGGGCCGCTCCCGTGATGGCCGGGGCCGACGTGTTCGTCAGCGTCGGGGCGGTGACGGTGAAGCTGCCCCGCGGGTACTGCCACCCGTTGTTGGTGAAAACGCTGATGCCATAGGTCCCCATCGGGACGCCGGTCAGATCGAGTACGGCGGTCAGGGTCTTCCGGTCGGGCGACACGGACGTGGTGGTGGACTCGATGTTCCTGCCCGACGCGGTGATCCGGACCTTGTCGTCCTTGTGCAGGACGGTGCCCGTGACGGTGAGCGTGGCCTTCGTGCCACTGGCACCGGTGGTCGGGCTCACCGTGCCCACGCTCTTCTCCTCGGGACCGCACGTGGCGTACCTGCAGACCAGTTCCACGCTGTATGCGGTCCCCGACGCCTTCTCGGGCAGGCCGAGCACCAGGATGCTCGGGCTGACGGTCGTCGAGTACGGCTCGGTCAGATAGCACTCGTAGCCGCCCGGGATGGACAGGTAGCAGCCGTTGTCCAGGCTGCTGTCGTACAGCGCGGGCACCGCGGTCTCGGTGCCGCCCGCGGTGTCGCTGATCTTGAAGTTGAAGCGGTCGCTGTACGCGGTGGGCAGCGCCGCGCACACGGCGGTCTTCTGCTCGGTCAGGGTGCCGGTGAACGGACCGTACCCGTAGCTCACGTTCGGGACCTTCGTGCACTCGGCCGCCGGGCCCGCGGCCGTGGCGATGCGCAGCGCGTCGAAGCGGTAGGAGGGGGCGGCCTTCAGGTTCGTCGGAACCGTGACGATGACCTGGTAGCTGGTCGAGCCGGTGACGGCGCAGGCCCTGTTGCGGTAGCCGCAGGCGGCCTTGCCGTTCGCGTCGTAGGCCAGGATGTTCGCGGTGCCGAGCGGGTCGCGGACGTCGAGGTGCAGGGCGTCCTTGGCGTCGGCAGTGGTCACCTGGCGGCAGACCAGCGTGCCCGGTGCGCCAAGGGTGCCGCCCGTTGAGGGCCCGCCCACAGCCGTCGCCGGATTGGCGGTGCAGCCCTTCGCGGTCGCCGTGACGTCGCGGCGGGTCAGGGTGTACGTGGCGGGGGTGTCGCGGCCGGTGACCAGCACCGTGTGCGCGACGCCCGGGGCGAGGGCGCAAGTGGTCCAGGTGGACAGCGAGGACCAGACGGAGCAGACCTTCTTCCCGGACGCGTCCAGCACCGAGAACTGGGCGGTGGACGTGCCGGAGACCGCCTGGAGCTGGAGGTTCTCCATCGCGCTGTGGCCGTCGGCCGGGATGCTCAGGCAGTGCGAGAAGACTCCGTCGCCGGTGCCGAGCCGTGCCGAGGGGCTCTCGGCGGTGAAGTCACCGGCCGGGAAGGCCTGGCAGTTGCTCGCCCCGTCCGTGCGATGCAGCGCGAAGCGGTACGTGCCGGTCGCCGGGTCGGTGTCGTCGGTGGAGACCAGGGCGCGGTACGGCGCCTTGCCGGTGAGCGCGCAGGTGCCTTCGGAGAGCGTGTCGTAGGTGCACCGCTGGACGCCGTCGGCGTCGACGACCGTCACGTCGGGGCGCGGTGCTGGCCCGTTCAGAGCCTTCAGAGCAGCCATCCGGGCGCTTTCGGGCAGCGGCAGGTTCAGGCAGTCGATCTCGCCCGCCTCGGTGAAGGTGCCCTGGTGGGTGCCGAGTTCGGCAGGCGCGCAGCCCGCGGTGGACGCACGGTCCAGGACGAGGGACGGATGCCCGGTGACCACGGTGTAGTCACCTGCCGCGGGCAGGGCGCAGTTCTCCCCGCTCTTGCAGACGGTCTTCCCGGCCTTGTCGTACACGGGGAGTGGGGACCGCCCACCGGACTGGACCTTGTACACGTCGTAGCGTCCGGCGGCCGGAGCGGAGAAGGTCTTGCAGTCGGCCGCCGGATCCACCTCAGTGGGTGCGGAGTTGTACGCGTTCACGGGGACGTGCGCGCAGCCGACCGGGTCGGACAGCCGGCGGACCTTGAGCGAGTACGCGGCGGGGAAGCCCCCGTCGGCACGGCTGACGTTGACGAGAACCCGGTACGGACCGTCGCCGGGCAGCACACAGCCGTCGCCGCCGTCCTCGTTGTAACGAGGGCAGATCTGCTCACCGGTCTCGTCGGTGATCCAGGTCCGGTGGCTCTCGCTGTACTCGGTGGTGCTGACGTCGACAGTGATCCGCTCACCGGGCTTCCCCGAGAACGGGTGGCACATGACCGCGACGGGACCGGACGCGAAACCGGTGGCGGGCGCGGAATCCCACGACGTACCGGTCTCCGTCTCGCAGTTGGCGGTGGAGGTGACGGGGAAGACGGCGACAGCGGCGTCCTGCGGAGCTGCGATCCCGGTGTTGGCGACCTTCAGGGTGAAGGCACCGGCACGCGGCAGCCGGCACCAGCCGCTGCCCCACGTCGGGTCGTCGCAGTCGAGCTGGTTCTCGCCGTCGTAGACCCAGGCGTACACACCGCCGGGCAGTTGGCCCATGACGCGGTGCATTCCGGGCTGCTCGGCGGTGAAGGTGAAGCAGGTCTCCCCCTGCTCGGGGATGGTCGCCTTGCCCACCGCGGCTCCCGGGTCGCCGAAGGAGGCGAGCGGCAGGGTGGCGCACTCGTCGGCGGCGGCAGGGGCTGCGGCCGCCGCGCCGCCGTCGGAGGCCCACGCGGCGCCCGTGGGCAACAGCATCGACAGCAGGACCGACAGTGCGAGCAGCAGTGCGGTGTACGGCGCGGATCTCGCGGTCGTACACGGGTGTTGAGGCATTCCGTTCCCCCCGGAGCGGTCACTTGACGTGCGAGTGCGCCGATGATCGCACACACGTCTGACACAAGACCTCCGCATATCCGCGCGCAGCGGGGGCTCGGGTGGAGTCGCCTCGGGCGATCATTCAGGGAGCAGGGGGCGGGGACTTCGAGATGCGGATCTCCGTGGTGATCAGACCCAGGTGTCAACGTTGATCGTCAATCTTGGACAGCTTCGCCGGAACGCCGTGGTCGACGGCTGACCGTTCGGCTTGGTGTGGTCAGGGGCATTGGGTGACCCGGTGCGATATCTGCGGTGGCCGTGGTGATCACTGCTCGGCCGATCCGGGGCCATGTGGTGGGGGTACCGTCTGAATGTTGCCGCAGAACGGAGTTCACCGTGCCGCAGAGCATCGAGGAGCACACGGGCGCTCGGATCGCCCGTATCCGGAAGCAGCGTGGCCTGACACAGCAGGGGCTGGCGATGCGGGCGCATGTCTCGAAGTCGCTGTTGTCAAAGGTGGAATGCGGGCAGAAGCCCGTCTCCCCGGCTCTTGTTGCTGCCTGCGCCCGCGCGCTGGGTGTTTCCACGTCCGACCTGTTGGGGCAGCCCTACGCCCAGGAGCTGCGCCGGGACCGGATGGACGCGTTGATCCAGCCGATCCGTGAAGGGCTGGAGAACTGGGACATTGCCCTCGACTGGGAGACGGTTCCTCGTCCGGCTGCCTTGATCCGGGCTGATGTTCAGCGCGCCTTGGTGCAGCGTCGCCAGGCGCAGTACACGGACATGGCGCGCGATCTGCCGGCGCTGATCGACGAGTCGGTGCAAGCCGTACACACCAGCACCGGGGAAGAGCAGCGGCTGGCCTACGAGTGCCTGGCGGGAACCTTCCGGTGTGTGTTCACCGTGACGTGGAACTTCGGCTATATCGACCTGGCGACCGTCGCGCTGGACCGTCTGGCGTGGACCACACCGCGCGTCGACGAGCCGGGCCTGGCCGCCATGCACGCCTACCTGCGCGCGCAGACCACGATGTCGTCCGGCCGCTATGACGTGGGCATCCAGGTGATCGACCGGGCCCTGCGCGACCTCAATGGTCAAGATGCGCGCCGCCCGGCAGGCGTTGAGGCGATGCGGGGCGTGATGCAGCTGCGGGCTGCGGTGATCGCGGGCCGGATGAAGGACCGGGACCATGCGGACGCCCGTCTGGCCGAGGCCCGCGCCCTCGCTCAGAACACGGGTGAACTGCCCGACTTCGGCGTCACCTGGGGGCCGACGAATGTCGGTGTGCACGCAGTAGCCATCGCCTCCGAAATGGACGACTTCGAGCGTGCGATCGAACTCGCCGAGACCGTACGCATTCCGCGCGGCTGGACCCGCTCCCGAGCTGGGCATCACTGGATGGACCTGGGCCGGGCCCATGCCTGGGCAGGCCACGCGGAGCAGGCGCTGGACTGCCTGTACCAGGCCCGGCGTATCGCGCCGCAGCAGACTCGCTATCACCCGATTGTGCGCGAGACCGTGCTGGCCCTGAGGCGGCAGGAGCGGACGCGCAGCAACTCGCTGGCGCAGTATGCGGAGTGGGTCGGGATATAGCAGATCCCGGGCAGGGATAGTTGCACCTCTTGGTGCAACTGGCCCGCATCGCCGGTCGGCAGGCTGACATCTCGTCAGGACCCCCGCGACCGGGCGAACGGTCCGGGGGCATGGCCAACGCTGACAAGGAGCGTCGACATGCCGCACTGTATCGTCCGCATCTTCGAGCCGCCGCTACGGCTGCTCTGGCCTGCGCTGGGCCGCCATCGCAGACCTGGTCACCGTTCTGCCGACCTCAACACGGAGGCGCTGACCGCACATCCGCCTCACAAATCGGCTGTCCCGGTGCTGTGTGGCAAAGAGGTCGGGCTGGTCCGCCCATACCTGGTCGCGCATGAGCGCGAGAAGGTGCAGAGGCGGCGGTCTCAACGTAGTGCGCTGTGTCTGGCAGTCCACGGTATCGACACCGGAACCCGACTGACCCACAGCGTGGAGGTGCGAGCCTGATGAACCTCACTAATCAGGCCCGTCTGCTCCCCTGGACCGGGCCGGAAGGAAAGCCGTGCTACCTCGCGGGCGACGGGGTCGGATACCTTTCACGACTCGCTGACAACATGGAGTCGGCCCAACTCGGCCTGGCCCGTGAACTCGTTCAGGAAGCGCAGCGCGTTCTGGACGGGCGCCAGTGGACACCCGGCGAACTGCACTTGTTGACAGTCGAGTTGACCGAGGCGCTGACGAACGTCCACCGGATCGCGCTCAGCCGAGGAGCACGCCTGCCCGCACCGGACTACGAAGACCTCGACGCGCCGGACAACGAGGACGACCGGCAAAACTCCCCACAACCCATCCAGCGCGGCTGACCTGCCTGTCGCGAACCCCGAACCGGGCCGGACTTCGCCGCATCCGCTTCCACGACCTCCGGCACTCGACCGCCACCCTCCTCCTGGAACAGGGCGTCGAACTCGTCGTGATCAAGGAATCCTCGGCCACGCCCACATCGGCGTCACTGCCACCGTCTACGCCCACGTTCGACTCCGCCTCCAGCGCAACGCCATCGACCTCCTCGGCCACGCGCTGGGCAACCTCCCCAAGGCCACCGGCGGGCCCGACGACTGCGACGACCCGCCGCTTTGTGCAGCACCTGTCCGCTGGCGTTGCCGTCAATTACTGCCGTCAGACACCCCAGAACACCACAGCCGCCCTCATCGGATTCATCTCCGATGAGGGCGCTATGCCGGGCAGCACCCTCAGGAATCCTCACCCGACGTCCTGTGCAATTCACCCGACAGTCTTCGTGCGGCCCATTCTGTAGAGACAATTGACACTATACCGTGATCTACAAACGGCATCCCAATCCTGGCTGATTACATTCCGGCAGATCACGAGCTAGCGATCCAATTGACTCCCGGAAGACACGTCAGGATTTCGGAATGACGCCCGACGACATCTCGAAAATTCGCAGGCCAAACCGGGAGGAAAGCTCCAAATCCGAGAAGTCGATTCGGAACCTGTTGGCGCCGTTCAGGCACCCTCTATGTCGAGTCGCTCCGCCTCGTCGAGCAAGTACTGAGGCAGCTTTGAACTGGCCGCCAGCACCTCGATACCAACGAGACACCCGTTCTCGTCGAAGTCGAGGTTGATCATACCCCCGACCTCGACCGGATCACATGGGTACATGCGTGCCACCTTCGGGCGCGCTTGCGGATCGGCGAAATAGACGTACGCCGCATTCGCCTTCTGATCGTATGTGACTCTGACGTCAGCCATGGTCAGCGCCTTCCCTGGAGGCGGTTGATGTAGGCGTTGTCCACATTGGTCATCACGGTGTTTATGTTCCCATCGACGGTTTTGGCGACAAACACCTTGGAATTGGGATCGTAGTAGCCCAGCTTCCACTGATCATCGTGATGGTAAGAAAAGGGCTCTCTCGCAAGAACGGTCTGAGCATCCTCTGCCGAAACCCCACGCTGCTCCAGACGCTGCATAGCGTGACGCATGAAGTCATCAGCCGCACCACCGGCGGCGTTGGGGCGCGGAACGACGGGCTCACCCCAATTACAGTAGCAATCATCTGCATGAGCAGGATCGCCGCATGCGTTATGCACCAGTACCGGCGTATTTCCTGCCAGCACATAGTACGTGTGGACGTCGGAAACTGTGAGGTTGTAGGTGTTCTGGTCTGCGCTGTAGGTGCGAGTGGCGCTCAGAGAGACCGTGGCGCCGTCATCGGTGCGCAGAGTCATACCTGGGCGTAGGTCACCAGCGTCGAGCCAGGCACCCTCAGATTCAGACCAGAAAGGATGGTGCTCCGTGGCCGTGATGGTCGCCGCGCCGTTTTCTGTGGCGATAGTGAGGGCGACGTAATTCTTGTCGTCCTTGGTGAGAATGGTCGCTGCTACCGTCTCGGCTTCGGTCCGACCGGTCTCGGGGTCGGTAGCAAGGACCTTGTCTCCTGTTTCGACATCCTCGATCGGCTTGCTGGATCCGTCAGCCAGGAGCACCTCAGTACCGGCCACGAAGCTGTTGGGGCCACAACCGCCCGAGGCACGACGATTACCCGCGCTCTCCAACCCGACACGGGACCCAAGACCTTCAGCAAACCCCCTCCCGAACATTTCGGCGAAGTTTTGCTCACCCAGAGGCAACGCTTCCATGTCATCCGAGGTGATCATTTCATTTTCACAATCGAAAATCAGGCATACGCCAAAATTATCGATGTCATCCTCGGACATGCCATATAGCCACATCTTCCGCTTGGATTCGCTGATAGAATCCGAGCCGCTATATTTCATCCGAATTCTGCGATATTCGGCGGCGCTCACGTCCTGGGCGGTGCGCACATACGGTTTCTTCGCCTCATACATTTCGACGGTCACCAGATACGCAATAGTGGAGTCGATATCCGACTGCTCCTGCGTGCTGATACTTGATGACTTCTTTGGGCCGACTCCGGTGACCTTGTTATTGCCCTGGCATGTCAGTTCGCCCGTGCCGCATTCGGCGATGATGAGGCCGGTGGGGTCACTGCTGGTGACCGGGCTTCCATTCGCGTAGGTGTACCCGTTCATCTGGAGCGGGTCGGTGATGTCAATGAGCGGGTCGGCGCTGACGAAGCGGCCGGTGGTGGCGTCGTATTCGCGGGCGCCGATGTGAGTGAGACCCGTGGAAGGGTCGTCGATCCCCACACCCAGGTAGCTGTGGCGGCCGGGCCAGTTGGTGGGTTCGGTGCCCCGCGGATTGCCGTAGGGGTCGTAAGTACGACGCGTGATGGCCTGGCCGGCGGTCTGCTCGATGGCGCTGGTGGACGTGTTGTGGTGGTCGGCCAGCATGACCGTGAGCTTGTGGTCCGTGGACTTGCCCCCTGTGGAGCGCACCGTGGTCGGCGCGCCCGGGTGACCGTAGTAGCGCTGGGCGTCCAGGGCCTGCCCGGAGGTGTTCACCGTGATCTCGGCTTCGCCGAGGAAGAGCGTGCGGGTCGTCCCGTTGTCCTCGATCAGGCGGTTGCCGGAAGCGTCGTACAAGTACTTGACGTTGGCCGTGCCGTTGTTGTCCGTGTCGACCGAGCTCAGTTTGTTGCGCCGGTCCCACGTCAATGCCTGTGTATCGCCATCGATCACCCGACGCGTGGTGTTACCCGAGGTGTCGTACGCGTACGTCGACTGGGACTTGATCGTTGTGGTGTCCCCCACCTCGTGCATGGTGGCCTTGGTGAGGGTGTGCGGCTGTACCTTGGGCGCCGGCTGCGGGCCGCCGGTCACCTCGGTGCCGTAGGTGTACGTGTGGACGTCATCCAGGTTCTCGTTGGCGAGGTCATGGACGGTCATCCGCGTGCGGTTGCCGATCGCGTCGAACGCGTACGACTGCCAGTAGCCGCCCCCGTCGATACCCGGGGAGACCTCCGCCCGGTTCGGGCCCGAACCCTGGGCTCCCGAAGTGGTCGGACAGCCGTCGGTACGCGCGGTCCAGGCGTGGACGAGGCGGCCCATCGGGTCGTATGCGAAGCACTGCCGGTCGATCCGGCTGGACGACTGGGTGTCGGTGATCGAGGTGATGTTGCCGACGGTGTCGTAGCCGTATGTCAGCGCGGAGATCCGGTTCGGGTTCTCCGTCTCGCGGTCGGTGACCGACTGATGGACCCGTCCGGTGTTCTCGTTGTACAGGTTGGTCGTCCACACCCGCCTCGGCGCCTCACCCGACAGGGTGCGCACGACCTCACCGAACGAGCTGTACCGGGTGTCCGCCGTGTACCAGGCGAGAAACCCGACGTCGTGACTGGTGAGCCCTCACCGTTGTAACGGGTGATCACCTTTTCCGACGCGAGCCCGCCCGGCGTGGCCGGGAGCTGCACCGACTGGAGATTGCCTGTCGCGGTGTAGGTGTTGGTGTAGGCGTACGTTCCCGCGAGGCCCGTCGTGGCCGTGTGGGTCGGGATCGTGATCTTCGTACCGGTCGGGCGGTACTCGCTGTCGTAGCCGGTGACCTCGCTCGTGAACCCTGCGCCGTCGTTGTAGCGGGTGGACGCGACCGGGTATCCCTTGGCGCCCGGCAGCGTGTCGTACGTCCACTCCGACACCAGCGGGCCGGACGCGGAGTCGTCGTGCAGCTCCTTCTTGCGGCCCAGAACGTCGTACTTCGTGTGCTGGTAGCGCTCGCTGGAGTCCTTCGACCAAATCTGCTGGTCCAAGGCGTTGTAACCGAAGAACGCCGACCCCATGTCCGGGTCCGTCGACGCCGTCAGCCGCCCGCGCGCGTCGTACGTGTACGTCCAGTCGTTGCCGCTGTCGTCCGTGACCTGGGCCAGCTTGCCGCGCGGGTCGTACACGTACGAGGTGTCGACCTTGGTCGTGAGATCGGTGGCGGTGAAGTGCTGGACCAGCGACGTACGGCCCAGGGCGTCCGTCCACGTCTTGGCTGCGCGGCTGCCCGAGAGCGGCGTCACACCGTCGGCGGACATTCCCGTACGGCTCAGTGTCCAATCACCGGCGTACTGCGTCGTGGTCGAGTGCTGCGGATCGCCCTCGTACAGCGTGGTTGCCCGCACGGCACGCCCGAGCCCGTCGTACGTCGTCTGCGTGGAGTTCTTGACCTCGGTGAGCGACTCCGGGACGAAGATCTCATCCGCGTCCGGCTCGTCCTTCGCAAAGTAACCGTTGTGCGTCTGCCAGGCAGCCCCGTTGTCGTCGTAGAAGCACGCGAGCGGCAACGGAACCGATCTGTTCTCGTTCGCTGTCCAGACGGCGTCCGCCGACGGCATCGACTTCGCCTACGGCACCTCCGGATGGCACTCGGACGACATGAAGATCGTGATCGGCACGCCTGACGTGACCGGCGACTCCGTCCCTGATGTGTGGGCCCTGCGGTCCGACGGGAACGCCGTCATCTACCCGGGAAGCGCCACTACGGCACTCAGCTCCACGACCATGTTCAACATCATCAACAGCAGCGTCGGAACCAGCTGGACCGGGCACACCGCCATCGGGTGACCCACGAATGCCGAAAGGCGGCCCCGCGCATCGCGCGTGGGCCGCCTTTTCGTGTGCCCGGGTATGAGCAGTGGGGCTCAGCTGAAGATGATCATCGAGCCCTGCCCCAGGCTCCGCGTCGCCGCCGCGTGCAGACCCAGCCAGACGTGGCGTTCGCGGGCGAAGGGGCTGTCGTCGTAGGGGATCGGGCCCGCCGGCTCCTCCAGGGAGGTGGGGCGGGACGGAGGGGCCGGGGCGGCAGGGGGGTTCGCGGGGTCGATGCCGATGGAGGGGGCCACGAGTTCGAGTTCGCGCAGGAGGCCCTGGGAGGAGCCCAAGGGGCCGCCGGCGGCGAGGAGTTCCTCGTTGGAGAGGGGGGCGGCGAAGTCGACCGGGACGTACGCGCCCGCGTGGTCGTAGTGCCAGACCAGATGGGACTGCTGGGCCGTGGTCTCGAACATCTCCAGGAGCTGCTCGTAGTCGCCGCCCAGTTCGTCGACCGGCGTCACCGCGAGGCCGCAGAGCTGGAGCAGATACGCCCGGCGCAGGAAGTGCAGGGCGTCGTAGTCGAAGCCGGCGACGGGGGCGACATCGCCCGAGAGGCCCGGCATGTAGGCGAAGACGGGAACGGTGGGCAGACCGGCCTCGGTGAGGGCCTTGTCGTACGAGGCGATCTCCTCGGCGAACGGGTTGTCGGGGCTGTGGCACAGCACGTCGACGAGGGGGACCAGCCAGAGGTCACAGGCCAAAACGGGCTCGCTCTCCATCGGAGTCGTAGCAGGTTGTGCGATGGTCGGGACAGCGTAGTGCTACTAGCACATCGCGCACAGTCAGCCGGCACCGGCGCCGCGCAGATCCCATACCCACGGTCAGCCGGCACCGGCGCCGCGCAGATCCCATACCCACGGTCAGCCGGCACCGGCGCCGCGCAGATCCCATACCCACGGTCAGCCGGCATCGGCGCTGTGCAGATCCCATACCCACACTCCGCCGATCCGCTCCCCCGGGCTGCCCAGTAGTCGTGCGACCGCGGTGTACAGCGGCCCGTCGTTGTCCTGTGGGGGCAGGACGACCACGCCCGCCCGCCAGAACTCCAGGTCCGCACGGGCCTGCGCCTGCCAGTTGGGGCCGATGGGCGGGACGGGGGTGCCGTAACGGATGGCGCGCAGGAGGTTGGAGGTGTGGCGCGGGGAGGCACCGTAGATGCCGACGCGGTCCGGGCCCCACGGCCCGTTGAAGTACCCGCCGGGCACCCGGAAGCCGAGGCCGGTCGACGACTGCCAGTGCAGCGCCTCCGCGTCGCCCGGGTCGGGGAGCGGGACCGGGACCAGCGTCTCGCCCGGGCCGAGGAGGTCGCGGTACATGCCGTCCGCGATGAACGCCGGGACCTCCGGGCGTTCCCGGACCGGGTAAGGCGTCGGCAGGACCGGCAGCAGCGCCGCGGCCAGCCCGGCGAGTCCCACGACGCGGTACGTGCGTACGGGCGTCGCGAGGAGGCGGTCCGCCGCGAGCGCCACCAGTATCCCCAGCACCGGCGCGCAGATCATCGCCATCCGTGACTCGATCACCGACTCGAAGAGCGGCTTGTCGGCGAGCCACTTCCACGGGCCGGTCAGCACGATGTCCGTGTACGGGATGCGGAAGCGCGAGCCCAACGACAGGAGTCCCGCCGCGATCGCCGTGAACGTCAGCGCCTTGACGACCGCCAGGCGCCACAGACGCACCACCACGGCCACCGCGAACGCCACCAACGGCCAGCCGTAGAACGCGTTCTGCTCCGTGCGGTTCATCGCGAGCCGGTCCGCCCGCGCCTCATCCCCCAGCAGCGCCCTGCCCGAGAACTCCAGGAACGCGAGCGGGCTGTTGAACGTGTTGTCCCCGTGGAGCACGTCCTTGTAGCTCTGCGGGCCGAAGAACTGCCACCAGAGGGGGAAGCACACCAGCGGGAGGGCGACCGCCGCCGCGATCGCCAGGCCGCGCAGCAGCGGCCGCCACGCCACCCGCGCGACGTCACGGCGCGCGAGCGCGTACGACAGCGCGAAGAGCAGCATCCCCATCGCCGCGAGCAGCAGGGGCTCCTCGCCGAGGAAGATCTGGTACGCCGCGAAGAGGCCGAGCAGCACCCCGTCCCGCACGACCCGATGCCCCTCGCACAGCCGCAGCGCCCGGTCGATGATCACCGGAACCATGAAGAGGACCAGGAAGTTGGGGTGGGCGTTGCCGTGGGAGATCATCGGCGGCGCGAAGGCGCACAGCGCGGCACCGAGCGCTGCCGCGCAGCGGCTTCGCACCGTGCGGCCCCTGACGAGCCACCGGGCGATCAGCCAGTACCAGGCGGTCGCCGTCGCCGTCAGGCCCAGGGTGAGGACGAGCGCCCAGGTGACGGTCGGGCCGAGGAGCAGGGTGACGGGCGTGAGCGGGACCGACAGTCCCAGCATCACCGTGTTCGCCATCAGGTTCACGCCGTCGGGGTGGCCCTGGAGCGTGGTGAAGAGCGGATTGCGCAGATGGGCCACGTTGTCGGCCGTCACCGCGAAGAACCACTCCCACTGGTTCTGGTCCTGCATCGAGTCGGCGAGATAGCCGCGGCCGAGGTCCGACCACAGATCCTTGTAGAGCAGTACGGAGGCGAGGAGGAAGAGCAGCGGGACCACGAGGCCGGCCGGCCGCACCGTGCGCGTTTTGAGGCGTACGAGCTCCAGCAGCACCTTCGCGTAGTCCGCGGGCCGCACCTTGGAGCCCGTGCGGTGGGCCCAGCGCACGGGAACCTCGGTGACCTGCCAGCCCGCCCGCCGGAAGAAGCTGAGGATCTCGACGTCGATGCCCCATCCGTCGAGCCGTGCGTCGGCGAAGGCCGCCCGCGCCTTGTCGCCGTCGAAGAGCTTGAACCCGCACTGGGTGTCGTGGATGCCGGGCACGGCGACCGCGCGTATCAGCCGGTTGCCCATCCGGCCGAGCCACTCGCGCAGCGGACGCTGATGCACCTCGATACGGGAGTCCGGGTGGGCGCGCGAGCCGATCGCGGCGCCGCCGCCCTCCGCGGTGAGCTGCTTGTCGAGGCGGTCCAGCTCCTCGATGGGGGTGGCGAGGTCGGCGTCGGTGACGAGGACGCGGCGGCCGTACGAGGCGAGTACGCCGAGCCGCAGCGCGTGCCCCTTGCCGCGATTCGCGCCGCCGCCTCCGACCATCTGGATACGGGGCTCCTCGGCGGCCGCCTCGCGGGCGACCCGCGCCGTGCCGTCCGTCGAACCGTCATCGACGACGATGAGCTCCCACGTGCCCCAGCGGCCGGGGTCGGCGGTCAGATGCTCCCGGATCGCGTCCAGCGTGGGCCGGAGCCGGGCCTCCTCGTTGTACGCCGGGACGACGACGGTCAGGTCGACCGCGGGGTCGGAGGTGGCGGCCGGAGCGGCGCTCGTGACGTTCGTCGAGGTCACGACGGTCGCTGCTCCAGGCGGTCCGCCCACTTCAGGGCGAGGCCGTCGTGCGACATGATCACGGCGCGCGCCGCTTCGGGGTCGCCGAGGGTGATCGCGTCGATGAGCTCCTCGTGGCCGCTCCACAGCCATTCCCGCACATCGGCCTCGGCGCGCAGCAGCGGGACGGCGAACACCCAGGCCTGGACGCGCACCCGGTGCAGGAACTCGGCGATGTAGCGGTTGGTGACGAGGGCTCCGAGCTCCCGCCAGAAGCGCAGGTCGTAGCCGATGAGGATGTCCAGGTCACCGCTGCGGGCGGCCCGTGCGGCCTCCTCGGCCCGGCGACGTACGGAGACGAGGGCCTCGCCGCGCGCCGGGTGGGCGCGCGGGGGGCCGTCCTTGCGGAAGATGCCGTCCACGATGAGCGAACGGGCCTCGATCATGTCCCGGAAGTCCTCGACGGAGAAACGGTGCACCTGGAAGCCGCGGTGCTGGTTGGAGTCGAGGAGCCCCTGCCCGGCGAGGTCGACGAGCGCCTCGCGTACGGGTGTGGCGGACACGCCGTACTGCTCGGCGATCTGCTTGACGGTGAATTCTTCCCCGGGCTGAAGACGCCCGGCCAGCACCTCGTCACGCAGCGCGTCGGCGATCTGCTGCCGCAGGGTGTTGCGGGTAACAGCTCCGCTCGCGGGCATCGTCTCGGTCCCCTCCGTCCGGTTGCGGACACCTTAAGCCAGGGGAGCCGTGAGCTTGTCGGGACACCTTCCCTAACTGGGGCTCCGCCCCGGACCCCGCCCTTCGAACGCCGGAGGGGCTCATCTTGAGCCCGTCCGGCGCTTCTTGAGCCCGTCCGGCGTTCGAGGACACGGCCGAAGGACGTAGACGAAGGACGTACGGGGGTCCGGGGACGGAGCGCCCGACTACACCGCGTGCTCGTCCGCCACGCTCAGCGCCGCGTCCAGCACCGCCAGGCCCTCCTTCGCCTCCGCCTCGGTGACGTTGCAGGCCGGGACGGCGTGGGTGCGGTTCATGTTGATGAAAGGCCACAGGCCGTTCTTCTTGCAGGCCGCACCGAACGCCGCCATCGGCGCGTTCGCCTCGCCCGCCGCGTTGTACGGGACCAGCGGCTCGCGCGTCTCCTTGTTCCGTACGAGGTCGAGGGCCCAGAAGGCGCCCAGGCCGCGGACCTCGCCGACCGACGGGTGGCGCTCGGCCAGCTCGCGCAGGCCGGGGCCGAGGACGGTCTCGCCGATGTGGGCCGCGTGCTCGACGACCTTCTCGTCCTCCATGACCTGGATGGTGGCGACGGCGGCCGCGCACGCCAGCGGGTGCCCGGAGTAGGTGAGCCCGCCGGGGTAGGGCCGCTTGTCGAAGGTCGCCGCGATCTCGGCGGAGATCGCGACGCCGCCCAGCGGCACGTAACCCGAGTTCACGCCCTTGGCGAAGGTCATCAGGTCGGGCACGACGTCGAAGTGCTCCGCCGCGAACCACTTGCCGGTGCGCCCGAACCCCGCCATGACCTCGTCCAGCACGAACACGATCCCGTACCGGTCGCAGATCTCGCGGACGCCCGCGAGATAGCCGGGCGGCGGGGTCATGATGCCGGCGGTGCCGGGGACCGTCTCGAGGATGATCGCCGCGATGGTCTGCGGCCCCTCGAAGGCGATGGTGTCCTCCAGGTGCTGCAGCGCCCGCGCGCACTCCTCCGCCTCGGTGGTGGCGTAGAACGGCGAGCGGTACAGGAACGGCGCCCAGAAGTGGACGACACCGGCGGAGGCGGTGTCGGAGGCCCAGCGGCGCGGGTCACCGGTCAGGTTGATCGCGGTGGAGGTGGCGCCGTGGTAGGAGCGGTAGGCGGAGAGCACCTTCGAACGGCCCGTGTGCAGCCGGGCCATGCGCACGGCGTTCTCGACCGCCTCGGCGCCGCCGTTGGTGAAGAAGATCTTGTCCAGGTCACCGGGGGTCCGCTCGGCTATGAGGCGTGCGGCCTCGGAGCGTACGTCGATGGCGAAGGCGGGCGCGAAGGTCGCCAGCCGGCCCGCCTGCTCCTGGATCGCGGCGACGACCCTGGGGTGCTGGTAGCCGATGTTGGTGTAGACGAGACCGCTGGTGAAGTCGAGGTAGCGGTTGCCGTCGTAGTCCCAGAAGTACGAACCCTCCGCGCCGGCCACGGCGAGCGGGTCGATCAGGCCCTGGGCGGACCACGAGTGGAAAACGTGCGCGCGGTCGGCGGCCTTCACCGCGGCGCCGGTCTGGGGATCGGGTTCGACATGAGGGGTCATGCGGCAAGGGTAGGGACGAGCAGGTCGGGGCCGACATGGCCACCTTGTATGGCCTCGGCCACTTTGGTCGGCAAGGTGTCGGGAGTTTCCCGGGCCTCATAATTGACAGCATGCTGTCGCCGTGACAGTCTTCTGTCATCGGGCAATGAGACGCAAGGGCTCAGGAGGCCACCATGAACGCCACCGCGAACGCCACCACGAACGCCAATCGCAACACCGTCCACCTCGCCGTCTACGACACCTTCGCCGACTGGGAGACGGGCCACGCCACCGCCTGGCTCGCACGCTCCGGCCGGACCGTCCGTACGGTCGGACCGGCCGCGGACAAGCCGGTCACCACCGTGGGCGGGCTGCGTATCCAGCCCGATCTCGCGCTCGACGACCTGAGGCCCGAGGACAGCGCACTGCTCATCCTCGCGGGCGCCGACCTGTGGGACACGGGCGACGACCTGGCGCCGTTCGCGCGCAAGGCGCGGGAGTTCCTGGAGGCAGGCGTGCCCGTCGCCGCGATCTGCGGGGCCACGGCCGGGCTGGCGCGCGAGGGGCTGCTCGACGACAGGAAGCACACCAGCGCCGTGTCGTTCTACCTCGCGGCCACCGGCTACCAGGGCGGTGAGCACTACGTCGACACGGACGCCGTCACCGACGGGGACCTGATCACGGCCGGGCCGACCGAACCGGTCGCGTTCGCACGCGAAGTGCTCGGCAAGCTGGGCGCGTTCGAGGGCGCCAAGCTGGACGCCTGGTACCGGCTGTTCCACGACTCGGACCCGGCCGCGTTCGAAGAGCTCGACGCATGAGCGGGGAGCGGCACGAGCAGCAGGAACAGCAGGAACAGCAGGAACAGCGCGAACAGCAGGACCTGCTGAGCGCCACCGCTCTCGGCGTCTTCCGGCTGAACGGCCAGTTCCTCTCCGTCTCCGAGGAACTGGCCCGTCCGGCCGGGCTGACCGCCGCCTGGTGGCAGGTCCTCGGTGCCGTGCTGCGCGATCCGCTGCCCGTCGCCGGGATCGCCCGCGCCATGGGCATCACCCGGCAGAGCGTGCAGCGGATCGCCGATCTACTGGTCGGCAAGGGCCTCGCCGAGTACGTACCGAACCCGGCGCACCGCCGCGCCAAGCTGCTGCGGCCCACCGACGCGGGGCGGGCCGCGATCGAGAAGATCGCCCCCGGCCACGCGGACCTCGCCGCCCGCCTCGCGGCACAGCTCGGCGAGGACGGTTTCGCGGAGACGGTCCGGGTACTGGAGCGGCTCAGCACGGCGATGGAGGCGCTGGAGACACGGGAGGCGCTGGAGACACGGGAGGCGGGGGAGGCACGGGAGGCGGGGGGCGTCCCGGACATACGGGCCGTGCGGAATGCGCGGGACGCGCCGGTTGCGGAACAAGGGGACTGACGGCGACTCGGCCGGTCGGCGCCGACCACTGGATGGGCGACACCCAGCCGACACACCCACTATCTCCCTATTGTCCTATTTGCTGCTCATTTCGTGATTCGATATGCCCCACTTTCGCCCCCCCCCAGGGCACGGGGCGTGACGGCGTGTCACACACGAGGAGAGCAGCGTCGGATGTCTGAACCACAGGGCACGAGCACGAGCACGAGCGCCGGGCGCCGCGGGAAGACCGCGGCGCTGAGCGGTCACTGGAAGATCGCAGTTCTGGCCGCGGCCGGTTTCGCCATCGTCGGGGCGACGACCGCTGCGGCCGCCACGGGCGACGGGTTCGCTGAGGCGAAGCCCGCCTCCGCGACCAAGGACGACGGCAAGGCCGGGATGAGCTCTGCCGCCGCGGGTTCCACTCGCGACGGCATGGACGCGGACGGCGGGGACGGCGACTACTGGGCCGGCCACGCGGGCAACCCCGGCGAGAGCAGTGGCGACAAGGAAGACGACGACCACTCGGACTCCGGGGACAAGTCGGACTCCGGGGGCAAGGACGACAACGGCGGTAAGGAGAAGGACTCCGCCTCCAAGGGCAACGAGGGCAAGGAGAAGGAGTCCGAGGACCACGACAAGGAGAAGGGCGGCCACGACCGCGATCACGGCCGTGGGTCGTACGAGGGGGACCACGAGAAGGCCGTGGACGTGGAGTGTGACCCGAACGATCTGATCTCGGCGATCGCGCAGGCGAACGAGCTGGAGGGGCCCAGCCACCTCCGGCTGGCGGAGAAGTGCACCTACACCCTCACCGCCTTTGAGGACGGCAACGGCCTGCCCAAGATCACCCAGCCGATCACGATCGAGGGCAACGGCGCGACCATCGCGCGCGCCGCCAACGCCGCCCAGTTCCGGGTCTTCGAGGTCGGCGTCGGCGGCGACCTGAAGCTCCGCAACCTCACCATCACCCGCGGCAAGGCCGATGATGACAATGGTGGCGGCATCAACGTGAACCCCGCGGGACGGGTCGACATCGAAAAGGTCACCCTCGAGAACAACACCGTAAGCGACGTCAGCAGCTATGAGGGCGGTGGTGTCTACACCGAGGGCATCACCAACATCCGCAACAGCACCCTCGACAAGAACTCCGGCCACGAGGGCGCCGCCGTCTCCAACTACTACGGCAAGGTCGACATCAGCACCACCAAGGTCACCAACAACATCTCCGACGGCTACGCGGCCATCGTCAACGAGTACGGCACGACGAAGATCAGCAAGAGCTACCTCGCCTACAACTACGGCTACTACGGGGGCGCCCTGAACAGCTACGACGGCGTGACGGAGGTGGAGAAGAGCGCCATCGCCAACAACTTCGGCTACTACGGCGGCGGCATCTACCACGAGTACGGTTCGCTCTACGTGCGCAAGAGCACCATCAAGGCCAACACCGCCTCCGACGGAGGCGGCGGAGGCCTCAACCTCGAGGAACCCGCGGTGATCGAGGACAGCAAGATCATCGACAACGCCACCACCAACAGCAATGGCGGCGGCATCTACATCTACGCGTTTGACGAGGTCGCGATCCGCGACTCGAAGGTCGCCGGCAACCGGGCTCCCGGCAACGGCTCCACCGGTGGCGGCATCTACGTCGATAGTTTCGCCACTCTCACCCTCACCGACTCGAAGGTGAAGGACAACACCTCCGACGAGCCCGCCGGCGGTATCGAGAACAACGGCACGGTCACCACCAAGGGCAAGGTCAAGATCATCGACAACGTGCCCACCAACTGCGACTCGCCCACCAGCAACCCCGTCCCGAGCTGCTTCGGCTGACACACACGCTGTTCGGGCAGACACAACGGCCGCGCATGGGC